>NZ_DALZSV010000030.1:0-28293 GCF_032014955.1 Moraxella sp. CTOTU47724 | reverse complement strand
CCAATGTTTGAAGGGCTTGGCGGTCTATATCGTCATCGGTGCTGGGGGCTGCAAAGGGCGGCAACGCTTCAATTACCTGTTGTACAGGCTGAGCATGTATAAGGTGTTGGCTGGCAAGCTGTAATTGATTTAATAAGCGTTGATTGTGTGCCTGTAGGTGCTGCAAATGCTCATTGCGCTGTTGCTGGCTATTAGTGAGTGCATGTTCTTCAAGCAATAACTGCTGTAATTGGCGATTAATGTCATCAAGCCGTTGTTTGGCAATCGCTAATTGTTGCTCGGTATCATCGGGCGTGTAGGGCTGATGGGTAGCGAAAGGGTGCGCGGTTGAGCCACACAGCGGGCAAGGTTCGCCGTGGCGTAATTTATTGCGCTCCTCGGTCAAATCTTGAATTTTTGCCAATAAAATCAAGTTGCGATTTAACAGTTCGGCAGTCTGCTCGGCGGCTTGTTGCTGCTGCTCGCTAGTTAGTCGTTGGCTAGCAATCTGAGCCAATTGAGTTTGACCCTCGGCTAACTGCTGCACAAATTGCTGATAGTGTTGTAGGTTGGTTTGCCAAGTCTGCACATCGCTTTGCATAGCGATAAGCTGCTGGTCGGTTCGCCAATAAGTTTCAACCTGCTGGCGCAATGCTGCTGCCGACTGCCCTTGTGTCAGATGATATAAGTGACTGGTTTGGCTCTCTAAGTTTTGTCGATGCTCAGAAATTTGTGATTGCAACTGCGTGAGCTGTGATTGCAGAGCGCAGGCTTGCTGCTCATTGTGCTGAAAATCACCCTGTAACTGCTGCCGTTCGGTGGTGAATGTCTGCACTTGTTCACTAAGTGCTTGGCTAGTTTCTTGTAGCTGGGTGAGGGAGGCCAATGTTTGAGGCAAGGTTGTTGCCTGGGGGATTTGCTGCTGCGCTTGGATGAACTGCTCACGCTGTGTTTGCTGGCTAACAAGCTGCTGCTGCTGACTATCAATGCTTTGGGCATTGTGAGCCAATTGCTCATTAAGCTGTGACAACTGCTGCGCAATCTCTTGGGCGTACTGATTTTTTTGCCCAAGGGTAGTATCAAGCTTGCGCACTTGGTTTAATAACGGTTGGACTTGTTGCCAGTCGTTTTCGGTTTGCTGGGCTTTTGCTTGACGTTCCGCTTGGTTTTTTTGAGCAAGTTGGCAATTGTGTTCGGCGGTGGGTAGCTGGTGTTGATAACTGGCAAGCTCACTGAGCTGTGTGCTCAACAAATCGCGCTGATAATCAAGTTTTTTAATATCACCCGACACTTCAAGGGCTTTTAGTGCGCGCTGTAGTTGGATTTTTTGTGGGGCAAATTGGCTTTCTTGCTCGGCAAGGTCGCGTGCTTCCTGCTTAAGCTTATGGATTTGGTGCGTGTAGGCGTCAAGGTTTTGTCGCCATAGCTTATCAGACTCGATTTTAGTCATGGCGGTTTTGGTTTGATTGACGATGTCAATCAGGGCGTTTTTTTGTGAGGTTAGGCTTTGTACTTCTTCATCAGATAACACCGTCATGCCTGATAAGCGATCGGTGAGGGTCTTAAGTTCAGCGTCTGATTGGGTTTTAAACTCATGTACTTTTTTTGAGATATCGCCATAGATTTCGGTGCCGGTGATTTCTTCGAGCAGATTGGAGCGCTCATCGCTATTGGCTTGCAAAAAAGCAGCAAAACTGCCTTGCGCCAGTAGCATGGCACGGGTAAAACGGTCAAAATCCATGCCGGTGAATTCAGCGACCAGTTTTCTAGTTTTTCTGGTTTGGGTTTCAAGCGGTGGTAAATCTGCAGCTTCATCGGTAAAAGGGGCGATTTCGTGCGTCGGCGATTGCAAGTTGCCTTCGGGGTTTTTTCTGGCGCGCTTTTGTAGCCAAGTACAGCGATAACTGCCACTTTTGGTGGCAAAAATCACTTCACTCAAACATTCGCCAGTATGGCGTGACATGAGGTCATTTTTGCTTTGGGTAATCTCACCCAAGCGTGGCGTCGCACCGTATAAGGCAAGACAAATGGCATCTAAAATGGTGCTTTTACCCGCCCCTGTCGAGCCTGTGATGGCAAAAATACCTTCATCGGCATACGCGGCATGGCGAAAGTCAATTTCCCATTCGCCTTGCAATGAATTAAGGTTTTGAAAGCGTAGCTTTAAGATTCTCATTGCTGCCCCCCTTGCAAGCTTTCAAGCACTTCAGTATATTTTGACCATAGCATGGGTTTTTGCTCTTCTAGCACTTGATGGGCAATTAGACAGCGTTCAAACACTTGTGTTGGGTTTAATTCTTCAAGCGACTCATCCATGCGCTGGCTTTGCATCACCTGATCGCGTTTTTGCTGATTTTTGATGCGTAGTACTTCAAGCCTAGAGTCGTTAACCAGTTCTGCAATTTTTTCTGATAAATCACCCACGACTTCTTCCCCGTCATACACCACTTCAAGCCAAACCGATTGTTGGGAATTTTTTAGGCTGTGTAAGCTAGTTTTGATGGTTTGCCAATCGCCTCTGAGCGTTTGTATGGGTTGGAACACAGGAACAGGCAGTGATTGCAGGAGGGTAGTATCGCTAAGCTTGGCTACATTGTAAGGCTGCCCGCTACTTTGTCCACTAAGTTTTTGCTCACTCATTTGTCCACTTAGATGATCACTGGGTGTATCATACTGTGCTTTATAGCTCGCTTGTGCGTCAATAGCTACTTCAATCTCAGCCTCTGCATTTATCGCTTTAAGCATTGGAGATTCAGGCAACTCTACCTCCGCAAATAAATCCATCGACGTATGGCTCATCCTTTTGCGTTTGTTGACAGGGGTTGGCGCAGAGACAAGCGGTTTTTTTTGAATGGTTAAAGTCTGTAATGGCTGAGACAGTAGGTCAGGGTTGGCATCAAATCGCAGCAAATGCACTTGTTTTTGCTGGCGACTTTCACTAAAACCCATGGCAATGGGTGAGCCAGCGTAACGAATGTGTGGTTGTCCGCCAACCGCTTGCGGGATATGCAAATGCCCAAGCGCGACATAGTCAATCTGTGGGTGAAAAATCTCGGCACCGATACTACCCAGTGAGCCGACATACAAATCACGCACCCCATCGCCTTCCATCGTTTGCCCACCGACGGTAAATAAATGCCCCGTTGCCACAATCGGAATGCTACGCTTATATTTGGCATGCAGCTGCGCTTGTTGCGCAATGGCAATATCGGCAATCTGTGCATAATGGGTTTTGATGCCTTGGGCAAGTTTGCGTTCTTTATCATCAAGGCGTTCGCCATGCCCGACGGTTCGCACATCACGGTCACGCAAGTAGGGCACTGCCATAACAATGAGTTCAGGTTGCCCTGCTTTATCTGATAACGTAATCACTTCATCAGTCGGCGTATCTGTCATACTACCGATGATATGGATGTTAAAGGCTTTGAGTAGCTGTTTGGGCGCCTCCAAAAAACTGGCTGAATCATGGTTGCCCGCTACGATAATCACATGACGGCAATCGGTATCGCAAACTTGACTTAAAAAATCATAATATAAATTTTGCGCTTGGTTGCTGGGCGCGGTGGTATCAAAAATATCCCCTGCAATCAATAGCACATCGACTTTTTGCTCACGCAGCGTCTGTAACTGCCAGTCTAAAAACTGCTTAAATTCATCGTAGCGTGGCTTACCGTAAAGCCTACGCCCCAAATGCCAATCTGATGTATGTAATAAAGTGAGCATAAAAAATTATGCCTCTGTGGCGGGCTTC
Organism: Moraxella sp. CTOTU47724; assembly: GCF_032014955.1. Lineage (NCBI taxonomy): Bacteria > Pseudomonadati > Pseudomonadota > Gammaproteobacteria > Moraxellales > Moraxellaceae > Moraxella > Moraxella sp. CTOTU47724. The sequence goes on along the minus strand of NZ_DALZSV010000030.1, from coordinate 24,563 downwards.
GCTGAAGTCATGGACTCAGAGTCTGCGGTGGCTAGCGCAGACGCCGATTCGCTATCGTGTAACCCTTGGGCAAACAAGCGACCCAATAGATTAACATCATCGACCCGCGCATAGTTGAGACGGGTGACAAACGCCAAGCGGCGATGCGGACCGGCTTCATTGAGCGGCACTAACGACACATTGGCAGTTTGCTGGCGCACTTGCCCAGCTGCCATTTGCGGGACTAGCGTGGTGCCCATACCGCTGATAGCCATTTGAATTAACGTATGCAGGCTCGCTTCACTAAAGGCGTGTTTGACGCGGCTTTTATCGAGGTGACACACCGATAGCGCATGATCGGTCAAACAATGTCCTTCGCCTAGCAGCATCAAGTTACTGTTGGCTAACTCGTCGGCATTGATGCTGGGTAAGTTGGCATGTTTACTGTCTTTAGCAAATACCGCCAAAAACGTCTCTGACCAAAACTCAAATGATAGCATGCCGTCAGTATTGTAAGGCAGCGCAATAATGGCGGTATCAATCGCGCCATAACGGACTTTTTCAAGCAGTCGCTCAGTTTGTTCTTCTACCACATTGAGCTGAAACTGTGGGAATTGTTGGCGCAGTAGCGGCAATACCTTGGGCAGCAAAAACGGCGCAATGGTTGGGATAATACCAATCGTCATCGGATAGGCGAGCGGGGTTTGGTGCGTCTGGGCGCGGGTCACCAAATCATTGACTTCGGCAAATATCCGCGTGGCTCGCTCAAGAATTTCCTCCCCAATCGGGGTGATTAGCACTTGTTTGTTGTTACGCTCAAAAATTTGGGTATCAAGCTGCTTTTCCAGCTCTGCAATCCCTAAGCTTAACGCAGATTGTGAGATATTACACTCTTCTGCTGCCCGTTTAAAATGCTTGTATTTGGCAACTGCCAATGCAAATTCTAATTGTCGTAATGTAATCATGGTTTGAATTTTAACCTTTAAAATAGCGTAAAATTTTCGCTAACGCGTTTTAGTTAAAGATAAATAAAAAGATAAAAAGGTAAAAAAACTGACGGCTACCCTAGCAAACAACACGCAAAAGATGCATGCTAAAAACTTCAATCAACCGAATCATTTCAAATTTAGTTTACCATTTTTGTGTGCTTTTACGAGTGGAATATTTTTTAATCTATCATTAATTTGGTTTTGGTATTGAATTCATTATCGAGTCTTTCAAAATAATTACAAGATAGCCTAAAGATTGAAACTATAAGGCAAAACTATCAAGGTTAATTTAAAAAATTAATCAATAAATTAAAAACTTTAAACTAGACTCAATCTTAAATTGTACTAAGATAAACCCATCGATAACAACGTTTGATGGGTAAAAAACAGCAACCGACTATAGCCTAACAAGCTAGAAGCCTAAAAAGCTAGGTTGCCAATGACATCAAATTTGTGTTATCAATATAGCACTCACTGATTTGGTTTTGCCAAGTGGTGATGTTGCTAAATTTTAATCACAACAATAGCTTATATAAGGAAAAATCCATGGCTGCAATTATCAACCAAACCATTCCAGAATTCAAAACTCAAGCATATGTGAATGGTGAATTCAAAGAAATATCATCAGATGACGTTAAAGGCAAATGGGCAGTGTTTTTCTTCTACCCACATGACTTTACTTTTGTTTGCCCAACTGAACTTGAAGACATGGCAGACCATTACGAAGAAATCAAAGCATTAGGCGCGGAAGTTTATGCGGTATCGACAGACACCCATTTTGTACACAAAGCATGGGCAGATGCGTCACCTGCAATCGCTAAAGTAAAATACCCAATGCTTGGCGATGGTACTGGTAAAATCACCCGCGGCTTTAACGTGATGATTGAAGAAGACAACGCTGCGCTTCGTGGTACTTTCTTGGTAGACCCAGACGGTAAAATCAAAGTGGCAGAAATTCATGACTTAGGTATCGGTCGTTCTGCCAAAGACTTAATCCGTAAAATCCAAGCCGCTCAATACGTGCGTGACAACGACGGTGAAGTATGTCCAGCGGCCTGGGAAAAAGGTAAAGAAACCTTAAAACCAAGCCTAGATTTAGTGGGTAAAATCTAATCTTGATGGTCAAATGTTTTATTGACTGACAATTAGATAAAGTTAAAAACCTCAAATTGAAAGATTTGGGGTTTTTTTATTCAACTACTGTTGTTAACAATGATAAAATCAGCTTCTTTGAAGCTTGAGAAAATAACCATGGATAGCGCACAAACCACTCACCAAACTGGCAGTCAGACCACAAGTAGCCATCACGCCTTGCTGTGGGCAGGGGCAGCTGTGTCAATCGCTGAGATTTTGACGGGCACCTACCTTGCGCCATTGGGGTGGGAGCGTGGCTTGTTAGCCATCGTCATTGGGCATATGATAGGCGGCGTGCTATTTTTTTTAGTCGGCTATATTGGGGCAACCCAACGCAAAAGCGCCATGGAAACGGTGAAGGGTAGTTTTGGTTTTCAAGGTGGGATGCTTTTTGCTTTGCTAAATGTTGTGCAGTTGGTCGGCTGGACAGCCATCATGATTTATGATGGGGCATTGGCGGTCAATGGGATTTGGGCTATCGGACAAGCGGCATGGTGTGGCGTGATTGGTGCGCTGATTGTGTTGTGGCTGTGGATGGGCAACCGCTTCTTTGGCAAAATCAATGCGTTGGCGGTAGCTGGGTTATTTATGTTAACGCTTATTTTGTCGTTTAAATTATTTAAGTTAGGCGCTGGGGATGTGGCAGCGACAAAAGACGTGGCAGCAGCGATGAGCTTTGGGGCAGCGGTGGAGCTCGCGGTCATTATGCCATTATCATGGTTGCCGCTGGTGAGTGATTATACTCGCCATACGCAAAAACCTTTGCAAGCGACGCTTGTGAGCACCGTGAGCTATGGGGTGATGAGTGCGTGGATGTATGCGATTGGACTGGGCATGGCATTGTATACCCAAACGTCGGATTTTGCCCAAATGCTATTACAGCTTGGATTGGGCGTGACAGGGTTATTGTTGATTGTACTTGCGACGGTGACAACCACATTTTTGGATGCGTACTCGGCAGGCGTGTCGGGTGTCTCGCTGTGGCAAAAACTCCCAGAAAAAGGCTTGGCAATTGGCATTACCCTCATCTGTGCCATCGCAGCGATGCTGTTTCCCATGGATGATATCACTGAATTTTTATACTTTTTAGGCTCGGTGTTTGCGCCAATGGCAGCCATTCAAATTGTGGACTTTTTTATTTTAAAAAATAGTGGTATCAAACAGCGTTTTAATGTCAAAAATTTGATTGTCTGGGCGATTGGTTTTTGCTTGTATCGTTATTGGCTTGCCCATCCACTCGATATCGGGAATACCTTGCCGGTGATTATGGTGACAATGCTGCTATGCTTCTTGGTTAATGTATTCACAAAAAAATAATGCCGTCCGCCACGCTTAAACCAATTTTTTTACAGTCCAATTTTTTTATAGTAGGGTTGATTGGTTGATTTAAGCCTTAAGCTTGCTATCAACAGCAAAAGCCCTGTCACAAAGAACAGGGCTTTAATCAATAAAATCGAATTTAGCTTAAATTTAGCTTGGAAGTTATTTATTTTTATTGTCTTCTAAGATTTTGTAGATTTCATCTTTTAATTGCAGTTTTTGTTTTTTTAATGCTTCAATTTCGTCGTCACGGCTGCCTGCTGCAACAGGATCTTTTTCTAGGTTAATGATTTGAGCATCTAATTCGTTGTGTTTATCAAATAATTTTTCAAAGTGTTTATCAGAAGTTTTTAGTTTGCTAATCAGTTCGCGATGTTCTGGAAACATAGTCCTTTCCTTTTTTTGGTTGTATGTGAAAAATAATGCAAAGGGGTCAATACATAAGACAAATTTGATTGAGTTGGTATATTGCATTTGTCTTATTAGCATTGTAGCGAAAAATTGTAGGGTTGACTATACGCTAATCGGTAACAATTGGTGAGGGGGGAAAAGCCATACTATCAATGCACTTAAGTAATTTATGTATTAATATTTTGTTATATAAAATAATAAACGTTTTGTTTTTTAAAACATAGCTATCAACTTTCTTAGATTGTCAAAGCCCACAAAAATCACAATAATAAGGTTAACACAATGACTGACCCAATGACTAGAAGGAAACTACCATGTTAGATCAAGGTTTATTAGATGCAGTAAAAACTTATAGCGAACGTATGACTCGCCCGATTGAGTTTGTGTTGGGTGACGGTGAACATGAACAGCGCGCTGAACTGGTGGATTTTTTGACCCAAATTGCAGGCACTACTGATAAGATTAGTTTGAGTCAACAATTCGATGCCAATCTATCACCGATGAGTTTTAAAATCCGTAGCCAAGACAAAGATACGGGTATCATTTTTAGTGGTATTCCCGGTGGTCACGAGTTTACCTCATTGATTTTGGCGATTTTACAATCTGGTGGTAGTGAACTCAAACTTGACCCCGGTATTCAAAATATCATTAAGGCGATTAAACAACCGCTAAAATTTGAAACTTTCGTCTCATTATCTTGCCACAACTGTCCAGACGTGGTGCAAGCGCTGAACCAATTTGCGTTATTGAATGACAACATCAGCAATGAAATGATTGATGGTGGTGTGTTCCAAGACATGATTAACGAGCGCAATATCCAAGGCGTACCTGCGGTATATTTAAATGGAAAACCTTTTGCCAATGGTAAAATTGACACTGCCAAACTCATTGAGAAACTGCAACAGCAATACCCAGATTTGATGAGTGGTGCTGCAGTAGCCGAACAGCTTGAGCAGCAAGATGTGACCATCATCGGTGGCGGACCTGCGGGCGTGGCGGCAGCCATTTATGTGGCACGTAAAGGCTTAAAAGTGACCATGGTGGCTGATCGTATCGGTGGGCAAGTAAAAGATACCCAAGATATCGAAAACTTGATTTCAATCCCATTGACCAATGGTAATGAATTATCTGCCAATTTTGTCAAACATATTACCGCTTATAGTATCACGGTTAAAGAAATGGTAAGCGTGACATCCATCACCGAAAATTCTGCACAAATGAATGAGCAAGGCGAGGATAAGCTAACCTACCAAATTACCTTGAATACGGGTGAAAGTTTTAGTACTCGTGCGATTATCGTAGCGACGGGGGCAAAATGGCGTAAGCTTAACATCAAAGGTGAAGATGAAAATATCGGTAGTGGCGTTGCGTATTGTCCGCACTGTGATGGTCCGTTCTTTAAAGGTAAAGACGTGGCAGTTGTGGGCGGCGGTAACTCAGGGATTGAAGCGGCAATTGACTTGGCAGGCATTGTCAAACACGTGACAGTGTTAGAATTTGCTGACACGCTCAAAGCAGACCAAGTATTGATTAATAAAGCCAAAGAGCGCGATAATATCGATATCATGACGAGTGTAGCGAGCCAAGAGATTAAAGCAACTGATGGTAAAGTCAGTTCGCTAATTTACCAAGACCGTACCACCGGTGAAAACAAAGAATTGCCAGTATCTGCTATCTTTGTGCAAATCGGACTGGTGCCAAACTCGGAAGTGGTCAAAGATTTGGTAGAGGTGACCAAATTTGGTGAAATTGAAATCAATGAGAAATGCCAAACCAACAAACCCGGGATTTTTGCCTGTGGGGATGTGACTACTGTACCGTTTAAGCAAATTAATATTGCGATGGGCGAAGGTAGTAAAGCGGCACTCAGTGCGTTTGAATACCTCATGTTGCAATAATTTTTCACCTGTTTTTTAATTATTTTTCACAAAAAGCCAAACCTCATAGTTTGGCTTTTTTTTGGCGGGTAATTTTTTTTGGCGAGTAACTTTTTTTGGCGGCTAATATGGTGTTGCCTTGTCAGTCTATATTGGTGAGGTAGGCATACTACCCAAAATCCGCTACAATAACTTGCAAACTATTAATAGCGATTTAAATAATAGCGATTTAAAGGAATAAATCATGACAACAGCAAATACTTCATTCATCAAGCAGGTCACGGTAGCCGGCGGCGGCGTACTGGGTTCTCAAATCGCCATGCAAAACGCCTTTTTTGGCTTTAACGTCACAATCTTTGATAAAGAACCCGAAAAGGTCAAAGAGCGCATTGCAAAACTCATGCCCATCTACGCCAAATTCTATGACAAAAGCCCAGCACAAGCCCAAGTCATCACCCATGCGATTCGCTATGTGACTGACTTAGGCGAAGCGGTGGCACAGGCTGATTTGGTCATCGAAGCCTTACCAGAAGTCCTCGATATCAAAAATGAATTTTATAAGGCCCTGGCAAGTGTAGCCCCAAGTCACACGATTTTTGCCAGTAACAGCTCAACGTTGATTCCTAGCCAAATGGTCGAGGCTACAGGTCGCCCCGATAAATTTTTGGCGTTACACTTTGCCAACCGTATCTGGGTGAACAACACCGCAGAAGTCATGGGCTCAGCGCATACTGACCCGGCAGTATTTGACAGCATTGTTGCTTATGCCAAAGCCATTGGCATGGTGGCGTTACCACTCAATAAAGAACAGCCTGGCTATATCTTAAATACCCTATTGGTGCCTTTTTTAAATGCCGGTATGCATTTGTATGCCAATGATATTGCCGATCCCCAGACCGTTGACAAAACTTGGATGATTGGCACAGGCGCACCAATGGGACCGTTTGCCATGATGGATATCGTAGGGGTCAATACCATCGTTAATATCAGCCAGCAAAAAGCCAAAACAGGCTCAAAAACTGCCGAGCGATTTATCCAAAAACTGCAAACCGAACTGATCGATAAAGGTCGCACAGGGTTTGAAGTGGGGAAGGGTTTTTATGATTATCCAAACCCGGCTTATAAAGACCCTGATTTTTTAAAATAAGCGTCAAAAAAGTTTAAAAGTCAGTATTTGAAAGTCAGTAGATGACAAAAGCCCATTGACCTAACATGGGCTTGGTTTTTTATCTTTTATTGCGGCAGCACCCACCGCTAGCACTTGCCAAAGCCAACAATTTACCCCAAAATGATAAAAAATTGTTGCCAAAAACCCCCGATGAAGCCGACCACCGCCCAACAAATCAACACCTTATTATATTATTTGCAGACCAAACAGACACCGCCGTTTGAGATACTGTTTTGGGAAAACTTGCAAAAGATTGACTTTGATTATTCAGCCAACAGCCTACAACAACTCAGTCGGTTTTTTGCAGCAATGGCAAAACGCCACATTCAATTGCCACAATTATTGGCAAACCAAAGCGGGCAAGCACTTGTGGTAGCGCTCGCCGCTTATATTGCAGACTATTTAGCCAAAACCACCGGGCAACCGATTGCTTGGTATGACTATGACAGGATGTCAGCGCAACTGGCACGGCAAAATAAGTACCCCACCCAGTCACAGTTACCTGCCGATTTTTACGCGTCACTCACCGCGCGTATCGGGCATAAGGTATATTGCCAACCGCTTAAGTTATTACCAGATTTGCTGCAGGGTAAGGATGTGTTGCCACAGTTTATTGCCCAGATGACGCAGACCCTCTATCAGCAATCGCAAGTCAACTTATTGCAATCGCCTGAGGCGGTGTGTCAGGGCTATTTGGCAAAAGTGAAAACAGGCAAACTACAGGATGCCGCTATCGCATTTTCTACCTATCTGGCAGCGGTGAATTTTGATAATAGTCGTGATAGTTTGGTGCAAATTGATGAGGCGTTATCGGCTATTCAGCAGGCGTTTGGGTTTACGCAAGCGGATTATCTGGACTTTTTGCAAGACGCCTCACGTCAAGCATTTTGCTATTTGCTGGGGTTTTATATTGGCGTGACCAGCAGTCGCTTGGTAAATGCGCCCGTGCGCTGGGTATCTTTTGCGCAGATGTATGATAGCTTGGGCGAGGAGTTTACTGAATGCCTTGAGCATAGTTTTGTGCTGCTGTTTGAGGACTGCTATCGCACGCCAATGCTGGTAGTGACCAATCGCTTATTTGGACTTGCTAGCAATTTTCCGACCACTGCTGCTGAGTTTGCGGATATTTTACAACGACAAAATGCAGGTCACCTAGCGGTTTATCCTTATCAAGACGCTGTGAGCGCTACCGCTGACTTGCCAGCGCATTGGACGTCAGCCATGCAGGTGGCGGGTGCTTTAGTGGCGTCTGTGCTATCAAGGCTATCACAAGGTCAGCCGATTTTACCTTCTGTCTATCAAGCCCATAGCAGCGACAATAAAGCCGATGAATTAACCGCATTTAATCCATCTAATATTAAGTTGTTATCACCTAGCGATACGGATTTAGCCACAGTTACAGCCACAGATACAGACACGGTGATTGATAGCCTCTACCAAACGCTGCATCAAAACCCACAGTTAGCCCCCATAATCGTCGGCTGTTTTGATAGCTATACCAATTTGCCGATGGGGCGTACTGAAGGGATCGTGATTGAGATATGGGTGTATGAAAACCCTCGCTTACAGCTGCAGCTTGTGTTGCCGTATCAGTCTGCCAATGATTGGCACAGTCTAAAAATTTATCCGTTAGTCAGTCATCAAAACGGCGCACAAACAGCGCTTACCTCGGAACAAATAACCGCGTTAACCACGCACTTTTACCAAGCGCTGTTAAGCGCACCTTCACAAAATACCGCGGTCAAAACGCTGTGGCAAGATGCCTATGTCAATCAACTGGATAGCTGGGTATTGCCGCCCAAAGACCAGCGTATCCAGCAACAAAACGCGCAGCTGGTGACGCATTTTGATTTTGCGCTATTGCCGATACTCGATAATCAACCCAATGTGAATATGGCAGCTTTTGACTATAGCAGCATTGATTGGCGCGGGTTTGATTTGGCGAAACATATTTTGCAAGCCAGCCACCATGAGCAAGGCTATTTGCAGGTATACGTCAGTGATAACTTGATTAAAGATGAACTGTATCGGCAAGTAGAAGCGACTGAGGATTTATATCGCTATGGCAAAGTGGTGTGGGGCGTGGTGATAAAATCTGATGCAGAGTTAACCAAGCCTATGTCAGAAAAAGAACGAGACAAGCCTTTTACCAACCATCGGGTGAGTTGTGCCGACATTTTGTTTGATCCAAGCGGGCAAGCAAGGGTAGAAGATTTGCAAGCCAAGGCAAGTCAATTAATGGATGCGATTGGCACAGTCAATCAGCCGTCAAATGCTACGCCCGACGTGGCGTTTTATCAATTACATTGCCAAGACGACACATCTAGGGCGTTTAATTTGGCTTATCCAGCCAGTATCGCAGCGACAAACTATCGGATAACTACCAGTTGGATTTGGCGGCGTCATTTGCCCAATGGCATGTTATCAAATAGCGTAGTGCCCATTATCATTCATACTCATGCTTACCAAAATAAAGCCGAGCAGGGCGAAATTATGGTATTGCCTAGCCAACTATGGGATAAAGCCTATTATCACTATTGGCTAAGCTTGGCTTATGAGCAGTTTGGGCAAGATTATGATTTACTTCCTTATATTCACTGGCAGCAAAAATACGCACAGGATAGCACCGATGCCGCGACCCAAAAGCGGCTATGGCCAAAATTTAAACCCAATCGAGCAAACAATCGAGCACCCAGCCGAGAACAAAGTTCAGCTATCGGATTGATGTCAGACAAGCTAGAAAATCCAATGTCAGCTACTGCTAAGCAACAAGCAACTATTCAACAAGCTGCTATTCAACAAACGACTGGGCAAAAACTTGCTGATGTACAGCTAACTTTACAGCCATCGATAGAGTCAACACCACAGGCAGCTCAAACATCACAGACCTCACTGACATCAAAGGCAATGCCACCATCCTCACTATCCAATGAGTTGACGCAGCAACTTATGAATGACAAGCTGCGCTTACAAACCCAATTATCCACCAAAGATACAGCCAAAGATAAAAAACTCCTAGTGATTGCTGTCGGTGGGGTGCTTGTTTTGATTATCATGGTGATACTGGTCAAATTGATGCGATAAATTTCCCCAATTTTTATTTGAAAAAAGTCAGCATACGCATCAAAAGGTCATAAAAATTTGTTATGCTAACGGTCTGTAAGTTGGATGATGACAACAAAAAGAAAGATAGGGATACAATATGAAAATTATTGCTGATGGCAATATTGCTCATTTAAGCGATTTTTTTAATGAACACACTTTAGGGCGACCCATCGAATTGATTGCGATGGCAGGGCGTGAGATTGACGCGGCTGTGATAGATGAGCATCAGCCTGATATTTTGCTGGTACGTTCCGTCACGCCTGTCAACAAGCTATTATTAGACAACAATAAAAGCGTCAAATTTGTTGGTAGTACCACCATCGGCATCGACCATGTCGATGTGGAGTACCTCGCCAAGCGCGGTATCATTTTTGCCCATGCCGCTGGCTGTAGTAAGCATTCGGTTGCACAATATGTGGTGGCAGCGATTGCCAATTTGCGCCCTGATTATTTATTCAAACCCATCAACCTTGGCATTATTGGGGTGGGCAATATCGGTAATACGCTAGCGCAATATGCGATTTCCTATGGCTGGAATGTGCTGGGCTATGACCCACTCAAACCACCGTCGGTGGTGAACAACGCCAAACTTGAAACTGTGCTGCAAGAAAGCAATGTGATTAGCTTTCACGTACCGCTGACGCATGCGCACAACAGCTCATATCCCACCCATCACGACTATCTGATGACCCAAGCGCGTTGGCAAACCGTATCCGACACTGCCATCATCATCAATACCTCGCGCGGTGCAGTCCTCGGTCGTGATGATATTGTCGCAAGCCCGAATGTGTGTGTACTCGATGTGTTTGAACACGAGCCCAATATCGATGCAGAGCTGCTCAAAGCCTGTAGTATCGTCACCCCGCATATCGCAGGTTATACCCTAGAAGGCAAACTTAGGGGCACACAGTTTGTCTATAATGCCTTATGCAAATATTTACAGGTTGCCCCAACGGTTGATTTTCATACCTTGATGCCAGCTGAAGTGCCGCTGTTTCAAAAAGTGCATAACCCACTCAAAGACCACGAGCGCCATCAACTGCTCAATAAAATTCCTGTGATGTATGATATCAAAGCCGATGACAAGCGTTTACGTAGTGTGGCAAACGCAAACGGTGATATTGAAGGCAAAGACTTTGATAACCTGCGTAAAAACTACCCGCTGCGCCGTGAGTGGCAATCATACGTGTTTAAAATTTGATAAAAATGTTCACCATGACATAAAGCAAAAATAGCCAGTATGGGAAAATACTAGCTATTTTTTTTGGGTCTGCTAATATTGTCGCAAATCCACCTATCCAAACTGCTATGTCAACCACTTATCAACCTACTTGCACCCTACAAACCGCCCAAGCCCGTGCTGCGATGTACGCCACCATTCGCCAGTTTTTTGCCGAGCGACAGGTGCTAGAAGTGCAAACCCCAGTGATGTCACAGGCGGGCAATACCGATATATTTTTGCAATCCGTCTCTAGCAATGTCACTGTGGCCGACCATCCAACAACCTATTATCTGCACACCTCACCTGAATTTGCCATGAAGCGTCTATTGGCAGCTTGGCAAGTGCCGATGTACCAGATTTGTCCCGTGTTTCGCGACAACGAAATTGGCAGCCGCCACAACATTGAATTTACCATGCTGGAATGGTATCGTCCCAATTTTAGCTTGGATGAACTGGCAAAAGAAACCAACGATTTGGTGTCTGCGGTACTCGGCTATCCGGTGATTTTTGACCATTATCGCTATGTGGATGCCTTTATGGATTTTGTTAAAATTCATCCCTTCAATGCCAGTTGCGATACCCTCAAAGCCATCGCCAAAGATAATGATCTTAACATTGATTTGGGGGAGGATCACCAAGGCTGGTTAGATTTATTGTTTAGTCATTTGGTGGAACCTAATTTGGGAAAAGCGCTACCGACACTCATCTACGATTATCCTGTCGCCACTGCCGCGCTTGCCAAGACAGTCACAGACAAAGATGGCAATCGGGTGGCGAGACGCTTTGAGCTGTATATCAATGGTCTTGAAATCGCCAACGCGTATGATGAGCTGGCTGACGGACAGGCGCTGCGTCTGCGCTTTGATGAAGATAATGTGGCGCGTAAAAAACGCGGGCTACCTGTGATGCCAATTGATGAGAACCTGCTGGCAGCTTGTGATGCCCTGCCAGCTTGTAGTGGCATTGCGCTGGGCATCGATCGACTGCTGATGATTAAAACGGGAAAAACCCATATCCGCGATGTCATCGCTTTACCCACCCCTAACGCCTAACAGCAGTGAACTCAAAAAAATAGGAATTGATATGAAACTTTGGCATTTATTTTTGGGGCTGGTGGCAGGCTTGGGGATCCCGATTCAAGCAGCGATTAATACCCGATTGGGCGCAATGTTTGGTGGTCAACCGTTAATGGCAGCATTTGTATCGTTTACGGTGGGCGCGCTATTATTATTCTTGGTGTCTTTGCTATTTGTCGATTGGCAAGCTGTGCAATCGGGTCTATCAGACATGCAAATCAGTGATTGGTGGAAATGGCTTGGCGGTGCGCTGGGCGCGTTTTTTGTTTTTGCGTCGATTTTTTTAGCGCCAAAAATCGGTGTTGCCAATACGGTGTTTTTGTTTATTTTAGGTCAGCTGGTCATGGGCATGGTGGTGGATAGCTTGGGTTTATTTGGTATGCCTGTTAAAACCCTGCATTGGAGTAAATTTTTGGGGATTGTATTGATGCTGGTGGGCGTATCATTTTTTATGTTTGGACAAAAATGGTTTGCTAAGTCGTCATAAGGCTATTTTTAGGTCAATGTTCAAATCCAATTGCTAATTGATGGATGTAGTCATTGAATTTGTGTTCATCTTGCGAAGCAATCATAAAGGCATTGGGAATAGACTCATCCATACCCAATAACATCACCACGCCAAAATCCTCAGCTTGAAAATAGCGCTCATGCGGCTGCCGCAGTTCGGTAATTTCATTGGCGATATGCTGTAATTTTTCATTCAAATCGGCTGGAATTGACCGTCCATCAAAATCATAAATTTGGGCATGGTGTTTTAATCCCCCATTGACGCCATTAATAATCGCTTGCGCCAGTAAGAACTCCGCTAACGGTAATTCATCAAACCAATGAATTTCGCTTTGTTCAATCGCATCAAAGTTGCGGCTCATTTGCACCATCGGGTTATGCTGCTTTTTTGGGCTTAGGGCATCTATATGAATGCCCCAAACGGCATCATCATCGCAGGTTTTGCCAATGACGAGATGGTCGCCCAAGCGTTCTAACGGCAATAAGCAAAGGTGATTAAAGCCACTATTGAGACTAGCAATATTGCCTAAAGCCAATAAATAATGATACAAACCTGCAGGTAATTGAACGCCCAAGGCCTGCTCATTTTGTTCAATCATCGCCTGACTGACACCCAGCGGTTCGGAGTGATTTTCCAGTTGATACAATAACTTAATAGCACTAATAGGGTTTAGCATAATCAACTAGCGAATCCAAGCATTTAAAATATTGGCAAAGGCTTGTTTGTCTTTGTCGCTATAGGGCGCTTGTCCACCTTGCTGTGAAGGTTCTAACACGCCCGTACTTCGCATGGTATCCATAAAATCGCGCATATTAAGCTTTTGCTTGATGTTGTCTTTGTCATACACAAAACCGCGAGAAGTCACCACCTTGGCACCTTTTTCAATGCAGTCATTGGCGAGGGGGATATCGCTGGTGATGACCACATCACCCGCCACACAGTGCGCTGCGATATAGTCATCCGCTTTGTCAAAACCGCCTTCGACCACTGTCATCTGCAAAACTGGCAAGCGTGGCAAAGCAATGCCGCGATTGGCGACAAAAATTGTGGTCGTCTGCGTGCGTTCCGCGGTTTTGATGATGATTTGCTTGGCAATATTGGGAATTGCGTCAGCGTCTATCCACAGGGTGATTTTTGCTGTCATGGCTTTCACTAAAAAGGTTTAGTCGTCTAGCAAATCAAGCTGTTTGGCAGATTGGAATAACACGTTTGAGCGGTTGCCCGAACGGCAGAACATAAACACAGGTTTTTCTGCTTGATTAAAAATCTCGGCAAACTGTTCAACTTGCTCACGGGTTAATTGACCACCAACGACCGGTAGATAATGATAAGCGAGCCCTGCTTGCTGTGCTTTAGTAGCGATATCTGTTTGTAGCGGTTGGTTGGGTTCTTCACCATCGGGGCGGTTGTTGATGATGGTTTTAAAGCCCTGCGCCGCGATTTTGTCAACTTGCTGTGGCTCAATTTGACCATAAAAAACAGTATTGTTTGGCATGTTGTGTTTCCTTATAAAGTTAGCGTTGATTATTCATGTTTTTACTGACTACGACAAGTATATTTATTGGGTTAATTGTTTAACCGCTTGTTGCGTACTTAAAAATACCTTGCCTGTTAATTTTTGAATCACATCGGTTTTTTCAATCACATCCATCACAGGCCCTTTAACTTCCGAAAAATGTAGGGTGATAGCTTGAGCCGCCAAATTTTGGTTTAGATTGATGAGCATATCTTGTGCCGTTAAATCGATGTGATTGACTGCCGATAACATCAGTACCAGATTTTTAGTCTGTGAATGACTGGCAATCGCCTGCTCAATAAACTGTAGTACGGACTGGGCATTACCATAAAACAGGCTTTCATCAATACGAATGATCAACAAATCATCAAACTGGGTCACCTGATGGCGTGCAACATTACGAAAATGCCCGGTATCACCGATTTGACCGACAATCGCGATATGCGGATGGCTGGTTTGCCAAATCAGGCCTGCAAAGGAGGCTAACAGCCCCGCCACCAAGCCAACATTTAGCCCAAACAATAACACACCTGTGAGTGCCACGCCAAATGCCAGTGCATCGAGTTTGTCATAGCGCAGCGCTTGCTTGAGCGTTTGTACATCAATCATACTGATAATCACTGACATGATCGTAGCACCCAATATGGCATAGGGGAGTGGCTCTAAAGTCTGGCTAAAAAACAGCAGCACCAATGCCATCACCAGTACCGATAACATACTGGCAAGGGGACTTTGCGCGCCTGCATCGACATTTACCGCGGTGCGTGAGAAGCCACCGACAATGGTAAACGACTGAAAAAACGCCCCTGCGATATTGGCAAAACCCAACCCTTTGAGTTCCAAATTGGCATCGTAAGCTTCATGGCGTTGTCGGGCAAATGAGCTGGCAACCGAGTTGCTAGAGACAAACGCAATCAGCGCCATCAATCCTGCTGCAGGTAATAAATTGATGAGTTCAACGGGCGAAATCTGATAAAACGGCAGCACAAAATGCGGCAAACCACTGGGTACATCCGCCACCGTGCGAATACCGATAGCGGCAAAGTTGCCAACTTGACTGGCGATAATGCCGATTGCCAGTACCCCAAGGGGTAACATACGCGTGATGACCTCAATGACTTTGGCAGATAATAAAGGCTTGAGCCAAGTTTTAAGATAATAGCGGTTGATAATTAGTACGGTGAATGCCGCAATGCCAACCATCAAGGTGGGCACGTGCAACTCACGGCGATGAAACAGAAAAGTTTCAACATTCTCTAGCAGTGAATTGCCACTGATCGCGATACCCGTCACATATTTGATTTGCCCGACCAAAATCAAAATTGCCGCGCCACTAATAAACCCTGCCGTCACGCCACGGCTAATAAACTGGGTAATCCAGCCGAGCCGAAACACGCTTGCTAGCCATAATAGTGCCCCTGTTATCAGCGCCAAAAACGACGCCATAATGGCATAATGCATGGGCGGTAATTCGCTATAGGGCTGCAGCGCTTGTGCGGTCATAATCGCCGTAATCGCCACAGGACCGACGGCATTGACCGAGCTTGCGCCAATCCACGCATACACCAGTACCGGCACAATCGCTGAGTATAAGCCATATACAGGGGGCAACCCTGACAGCATGGCATAACCCAAACTTTGCGGAATCACCAAAATACCCACGATAATACCCGCCAACAAATCTTGACTGAGATTTGCCTTGTTATAGTGCGTTACCCAGTGGGGTAAACATCGCAAGTTGGCTGCATGTAATGGCAAGGTGGTTATCCCGATACAGTGGTTATTCCAATAAATTAGCGTCCAATAAACTAGCAGACTGGTTAGCTTTAGACTTAATTATTTTGTCTGACAAAAGCGATCATACAGTACATTGAGGATTGCCAAAGCATCCTCACTGGCGACTGAATAATAGATTTGTTTGCCCTCGCGGCGGGTGTTGACCAACCCATCTTTACGCAAAATCCCCAATTGCTGAGACAGACTTGGCTGACCCAGTCCCACTTTCTCTTCAAGCTCGCTCACACAATGCTCACCTTGCGTCAATTGACACAGCAGCATCAAGCGGTCAGGATGAGATAACGACTTTAACAACTGGCTGGCTTTTCCTGCAGCAGCGTGCATTTGATGGAGCATGGTTGCATCCATCGATACAGGCGCATCGGACTGCGGTTCGGCAATTTCAGACATGACTTTTTCCCCAGGGTATTTTGATGGCTGATACGCAATCGCTTATATTAAGTGCTGCTACTATCAAACTTATCACATAATTTTAAAATAAATAAACGCTTGCGCCAATACAATATATTGAAAAACATATTATAAAATAATATAATGAATTGAGCAACACCTTGCAATGCGGCTATTATACAAAAGTATAAAGTGTTTTTTCAGTTGAAATTGCCATAAAGATATGCCAAAAGCGTTTTTAGAGAACAGGAAAACTTATGAACATTCATTCTTTTTTAGACAAAGACACTGAAACTTTTACCCACGTTCTAGTCGATACAGCTAGCAAACACTGTGCCATCATCGATCCGGTATTGGATTTTGACCCCGCAGGCGGCAAAATTAGCTATGACAATGCCAATAACGTCATTGGGTTTGTCAAATCACAAGGGTTGACCTTAGACTATATCATCGAAACCCACGCCCATGCCGATCATTTATCGTCGGCGCCTTATATCAAGGCGCAATTAGGCGGTAAAATAGTGATGGGTAAATATATTGATAAGGTGCAAAAAACCTTTAAAACCATTTTTAACTTTGACGACCTAGCCACCGATGCCAGTCAATTTGATATTTTGACTGAGGAAGGCACCGACCTAACACTGGGTAATTTGAGCATTACAGCCATGCATGTACCGGGTCATACCCCAGCCGATATGGCTTATAAAGTGACGGATAAAAGCGCGGACAGAGAAAAAATTGCGGTATTCGTCGGGGATACTATTTTTGCCCCTGATGTCGGCTCTGCACGCTGTGACTTTCCTCATGGTAGTGCCGAGGATTTGTATGACTCGATTCAGCGTTTATTAGCCTTGCCCGATGATACCCTGCTGTACCTTTGCCATGATTACCCACCCAAGGGCGGGCGTGAGCATATTGCAACGGTTTATGTAGGTGAGCAAAAATTACGCAATATTCATGTCAAACAAGGCACGCCTAAAGCAGAATTTGTACGAATGCGTAACCAACGTGACAAAACACTTGCAATGCCACGTTTGATTTTGCCATCAGTACAAGTTAACATCAATGCAGGTGAATTGCCAAAACCAGAAGACAATGGCGTTCGCTACCTTAAAATTCCCTTAAATCAATTATCATAAAATAAGGAAGAATCATAAATGAAAACTAATGTGGGCAACAAAGAGCGTATCGCGCGCGTGATTGCGGGTCTTGCAATCTTAAAATCGTCAAAATCAAAAAAAATGAAATTATTAGCCCTAGCGCCTTTAATATCAGGGGCGACAGGTCATTGTCCTTGTTACAGCAAGCTCGGCATCAATACCGCCAAATCAGCAGCAGATAGCAAAAAGCACGCTAAAGCGCAATCCAAAGACCATGCGAAAGATAGCGCTGATGACAAAAGCACCGTGATTGACAGTGTCATGCAAACAACTGAAACCTTAAAAGAAACAGTTCAAGAAAAAGCAGCCACGCTTAAAGAGACTGCTCAAGAAAAAATAGAAGAACTTGCAGAAGCCAAGAAAGCTGACGATGCAGACAAAGCGGAAAAGTCAGAACAATCAGAAAAAAAAGAGGCTTAATCTAGGCGGCTTTAGTTTAAGCGAATGTGACATTCGTTATAGCCTAATAAAAGACTGAGAAAAGGCATCCGTTTGGGTGTCTTTTTTCGTTATACTAGCTTTTATCATTCTCAAGACAAACACAACTCAATGAAAAATACAGCGGTCAAATTTTGTGGCTTTACCCAACTTGAAGATATTACAAATGCGGTCAATCTTGGCGTCGATGCGGTGGGTTTTGTATTTTATGAGCCAAGTCCGCGAGCGGTAACCGCCGAGCAAGCCTGTGAGCTTGCCAAAGCGGTGCCTGCGTTTACCACGGTGGTGGCATTGGTGGTCAATATGCCCGAGCAAGAATTGGTTTATCTATCGCATCACGTGCCGTTTGATATCGTGCAGTTTCACGGGGATGAATCGCCGCGAGAGTGCAAGCTGATGGCGGATAGAATCAATAAACGCTGGATAAAGGCATTACGCATCAGCCATGATGACACCACGGAGACGATTGTCACCCAAATCCAAGCGCTTAAAGACTTCGGCGCGTGTAGCGTGCTGCTTGATGCCTATCATCCCGATAAATTTGGCGGTACAGGTGATAGTTTTGATTGGGAAAAAATCCCCAACCACTCGCCGTTACCGATTATTCTGGCGGGGGGATTGACCGCAGACAATGTGGGTGACGCAATTACACAAACAGGCGTGTATGGCGTGGATGTCAGTGGCGGCATTGAGTCAGCAAAAGGGATTAAAAATTTGGCGAAAATGCAAAAATTTATTGAACAAACTCGCAAATAAATCGTGCAAGGATAAAGATTGCTTTTCAAATAAATTGGTATATACTAACGTACTAGTATAATAGAACGTAAGACTTTATGATGGACGAATTACTATGAATATCTTGGTCACAGGCGTAACCGCAGGGTTTGGCAAGGCGATTGCCGAATTACTCATCTCAAAAGGTCATACCGTCATCGGCACTGGTAGACGCCAAGAAAAACTGGACGAACTACAGACCCAATTAGGCGGTAACTTTATCCCGCTAAACTTTGACGTATCGGACTTGCCCGCCACCAAAACCGCGCTACAAACTTTGCCAAATGATTTGCTTACCAACATCGACGTACTGGTCAATAACGCAGGATTGGCACTCGGACTTGAACCCGCAGATAAAACAGACTTTGCTGATTGGCAACAAATGGTCAATACCAATATTCTTGGTTTGATTCATTTAACCCATGAAATTTTACCTCTCATGGTCGCCAACAACGACGGCTACATTATTAATTTAAGCTCAACCGCAGGCAGTTATCCGTATTTTGGTGGTAATGTGTATGGCGCGACCAAAGCCTTTGTGACCCAGTTTAGCCTAAACTTACGTGCCGATTTGGTCGGTAAAAATATCCGTGTCAGTAATATCGAGCCAGGACTATGTGGTGGCACAGAGTTTAGCAATATTCGTTTTCATGGCGATGACGCCAAAGCCGCCCAAGTTTATGACAGCGTGCAATATGTCACCCCACAAGATATCGCCAATATGGTGGCATGGCTGATTGAACAGCCCAAACACGTCAATATCAACCGTATCGAAGTCATGCCCACCGCACAGACCTTTGCAGGCTTAAAAGTCGTTAAAGATTTATAAAATTAGAGAGAAGATAATGAACATTCAAAACCCAACTGAAGTAAAAGACTTCAATCAATACCCAGATGCCAGCGGACATTTTGGCATTCATGGGGGACGCTTTGTCTCTGAAACCCTGATGGCAGCGCTGGAACAACTTGAGCATATCTATAACACTGCCAAAGCTGACCCCGAATTTTGGAAAGCCTTTCAAGACGACTTGGTCAATTATGTCGGCAGACCAACGCCACTTTATCATGCCAAGCGCCTAAGTGATGATATCGGTGGGGCGCAGATTTATCTTAAACGTGAAGACTTGAACCACACAGGCGCTCACAAAGTCAACAACACCATCGGTCAAGCCTTGCTTGCCAAAATGGTCGGCAAAAAACGCATCATTGCCGAGACAGGCGCAGGGCAACATGGCGTAGCAACTGCCACCATCGCGGCGCGTCTGGGCTTAGAGTGCGTGGTGTATATGGGCGCAGATGATGTCGAACGCCAAGCCATGAACGTGTATCGCATGCGTTTGCTTGGCGCAACCGTGGTACCTGTCACATCGGGTACTCGCACGCTCAAAGACGCCATGAACGAAGCCATGCGTGACTGGGTCACCAATGTCGATAGCACTTATTATGTGATTGGCACTGTCGCAGGTCCGCACCCATACCCCATGCTGGTGCGTGACTTTCAAGCCATTATCGGCAAAGAAGCCAAACTACAACACTACCAAAAAACAGGCAAACTCCCCGATGCGTTGGTCGCTTGTGTCGGTGGCGGTAGTAATGCCATCGGACTGTTTTATGACTTTTTAAATGATAAAGACGTCAAAATGTATGGTATCGAAGCCGGCGGCGATGGGGTCGAGACAGGCAACCATGCTGCACCGCTTACCGTCGGTCGAGTGGGGGTATTACATGGCAACCGCACGTATTTGATGGCAGATGATGATGGGCAGATTTTGGGGACCCATTCGATTTCGGCAGGGCTGGATTATCCTGGCGTGGGTCCTGAGCATAGTTTCTTAAAGGATATCGACCGTGTGCAGTATGTACCTTGTACCGATGAAGAAGCGATGCACGGGTTTCGTGAATGTACCCAAAAAGAAGGCATTATTCCTGCACTAGAAAGCTCGCACGCCATTGCGTATGCGTTGAAACTTGCCAAAACCATGAGCAAAGACCAGTCGATTATTGTCAATCTGTCGGGGCGTGGGGATAAGGATTTGCACACGGTCATGAAACATGATGGGATTGAGATTTGATTGATGCAGATTAATTTTACGATAGTTATTGCCTATGTTTCAGCCATCATTTTATTTTTAGGAACGCCTGGACCTGTCACGGTGATGGTCGCTAACACCAGCGTCAAACATGGTATCAAAGCAGGTATTGCCACCATTGCTGGTACCAATAGCGCATCACTCATTTTGATTGGCGCATCGTTTGCGGTGATTCAAGGCATATTTGCCATCAGCGAACAAGCGCTACTGTGGCTGACGTTGTTTGGTTCTTTGTATGTGCTATATTTTGCTATCAATATTTTAAAAGACCGCGTTAATTTAGAACAAGTGGCTGCCTTGCCAAGGCAGGAGAGTAAACACCATTTTAAAGATGGGTTTATTGTTGGCATTTCAAACCCCAAAGATATTTTGTTTTTTATCGCATTTTTTCCGCTATTTTTTGCGATTAGCAATGATAAAGTCTTAAGTATAGCGTTACTGGTTGGGATTTGGATGCTGCTTGACTATGGGATTTTAAGTATATATGCCGTAATGTTTTCCAAAATCAAAAGTAATAAATTGGCAAATGTTATCAATAAATTATCTGGACTGGTTTTGACGTGCGTGGCTGTATATGCCAGTGTGATGACCGCATGCAAACTATATCTTGGTACAAAAATAATTAGCCATCACTAAATAAAATTTGTTGAGAGTATATTTATGACAACCCGAATTGAAACCACATTTAACACGTTACGAGAGCAAAACAAAAAAGCTTTAATTCCTTATGTGATGGCAGGCGACCCAAACCCAAGTGTTACCGTCAGCTTACTGCATGAACTCGTTGACCACGGCGCAGACGTCATCGAAGTTGGCTTGCCATTTTCTGACCCCATGGCAGACGGTGAGACTATCGCCCTAGCAGGCGAGCGCGCATTGGCAGGTGGCACCAGTACCCGCCAAGCGATTGAGATGGTAAAAGCGTTTCGTAAAACCAACACCACCACGCCAGTGCTAGTCATGGGCTATCTAAATCCGATTGAAATCATCGGTTATGACAAGTTTATTAGCCTTTGCCAAGATGCAGGGATTGACGGTGTTTTGATGGTCGATTTACCGCCGCAAGAAGCGGGCGATTTTACCCAAAAACTCGCCAATTCCGCAATGAACGAAATCTTTTTACTTGCGCCAACCACCTTGCCAGAACGCCGTGAGCATGTGCTAAAACATGGCGGTGGTTTTATCTATTATGTATCGGTCAAAGGCGTAACAGGCTCAAAAGCATTGGATGCCCAAGATGTGGGCGAACACGTCCAAGCGATTAAAGCACAAACTGCTTTGCCTGTGTGTGTTGGTTTTGGTATTCGTGATGGTGAATCGGCAAAAGCAGTCGGACAATATGCGGATGGTGTGATTGTCGGTAGTGAGCTAGTGAAAAACTTTGCGGATGTGGGCAACGATGAACAAAAAATTGCCCATGCCAAAAAAGCCATCTTGGATAAAATGGATGAGCTAAGAGAAGCGATTGATAGTCTTGAGTGATAGAATGGTTTGAGGTATTTGAGGTTAATCATTTCATTTATTGCTAAAATCAGTTAGCATACGCATTATAAAATGAGTTTGTACTTGTACACTCAAAAAACTACTATTCATTGGCACTCTTAAATTGCACTGTTAATAGGGACTTATTATGAGCACTGATATGAAGCCTCAACCGATGGGACAGACACTGGAAGAAACTTGGTTAAAACGCCCATTACCCACCATCAAGCCGCGTGCCAAGCAAATACTGACGGCGGTTGAGACCGAACCATCGACTCAATGTCCCAACTGTAATTCAATCATCACCAATACGGCGCTGATTTTTAATAATTATGTCTGCCCATCGTGTGATGAACATCTTAGCATGACCGCCCGCACGCGTCTGAACTGGTTTTTTGACCAAGTAGATGATGAGCTAGGGCAGCAGTACCAAGCAGGCAATCCATTAGACTTTGTCGATAGCAAGCCTTACCCAACACGAATGAGCGAAGCGCAAGCCAAGACAGGCGAAACCGAAGCGCTTATCGTCATGAAAGGCAAACTCCAGCGGCTACCCGTGGTGGCTTGTGCGTTTGATTTTGCTTTTATGGGTGGCTCAATGGGTTCTGTGGTAGGTGATCGATTTGTGCTCGCTGCCGAGACGGCGCTCAAAGAACAAATCCCGCTGGTATGTTTTGCCGCATCGGGTGGCGCCCGTATGCAAGAGGGCTTGTTATCACTCATGCAAATGGCGCGTACGGCGGCAGCGATTGAGAAACTCAAACACGCCAATATTCCTTATATTGTGGTACTGACCAATCCTGTGTATGGCGGTGTGACGGCATCACTTGCGATGTTAGGCGATATCCATTTGGCAGAGCCCAAAGCCATGATTGGTTTTGCCGGCAAACGGGTGATCGAACAAACCGTTCGCGAGGTGCTGGGCGAGCCTTTCCAGCGCGCTGAGTTTTTGGTAGAGCATGGTGTGGTCGATCAGGTCGTCCATCGTCTACAAATGAAAGAAACGATTCATCGCTTACTCAAAAAAATGACCTATTTTCGTCAGGCTCACTAATTCATTATTATCACGGTTTTATCCATGCAACAGTCAAGCTCACCAGCCGCACTCTCACCATCCCCATTACCGCCTAGCGTTTCAAGCTCGTTAACCGAGTGGCTAAACTATATGCAAGGCATCCATGTGTCCGCGATTGATATGGGGCTTGAGCGGGTGATGCCCGTATTTCAAGCATTGGGTATAAAGCAAACCGATGCCTTTGTGTTTACCGTGGCAGGCACCAATGGCAAAGGCTCCACCACCGCCACTATTGCCGAGATTTGTCAACAAGCAGGCTATAAAACCGCTTTGTATCAATCGCCGCATTTACTGGTGTTTAACGAGCGTGTCAGAATTAACGGAGAAATGGTCGATGACCAAACTTTGATTGATGCGTTTGCCAAAATCGAGCAGGCGAGATTGGATTGTGGGTTGACACTGTCATTTTTTGAAATGACGACGCTTGCCGCGTTTTTGATTTTTGCCCAAAACCATTGTGATGTCTGGGTATTGGAGGTGGGGTTAGGCGGCCGCCTCGATGTCGTCAATGTCATCGAGCCAAACCTTGCGGTCATTACCAATGTGGGTATCGACCATGTCGAATGGCTCGGCGACACCCGTGAAAAAATCGCTGTAGAAAAAGCCGGTATTTTGCGTGATAATCTAACATTGGTGTATGGCGAAGCCGATATGCCCTCGACCATCCCGCCTTTGATGGCACAGCACCATGCCCATTTGCTACAGTATGGCAAAGATTATGGCTACCGCCATATTGACGGTGCAGCGACATGGCAATATAGCAATAACGCGGTGACTTTATCATTGCCTATGCCCAATTTGTCTTTGCACAATACCGCAACGGCTATCACCGCCCTCTTAGCCAGCCCATTGACCATAACCCAAGACCACATCCAAGCTGCGTTACCGAAGGTAAAATTGGCTGGGCGTTTTGACAGCAGACGCATGTCAGCTCGCCAATGGGTGTTTGATGTTGCCCACAATGAGCATGGGATGCAGTTTTTGCTCAAGCAGTTGACGCCGTATGTACATGCCTACCAACGCCAGCATCCAACCGCCAAATTGCATTTGGT
>NZ_DALZSV010000029.1:0-28305 GCF_032014955.1 Moraxella sp. CTOTU47724 | reverse complement strand
CAGCGGTTGATTTTGAGCAGCAAGGCGACAAAAAAATCGTTAAAGGGCTGACAACTACACAACAAGGTCAACAAGTCCATATCCCTGTACGGGACAATGATTTTGTGATTATTACCACAGGGTCAATGACAGAAGATACGCGCTATGGCACCAGTGATACTGCGCCCGATATCCGTCTAACTGATGATAACATGGGAAAAACGAAAGGCTGGGTACTATGGAATAACCTTGCTAAACAATCTGCTGTGTTTGGTCGTCCACAAAAATTTAACCGTCATGTACCCAAATCCGCTTGGATGTCAGCAACCTTAACCTGCAAAGACTCGGCATTTTTACGCAAAATCAGCGAAAAATACTGTGTCAATCCGCCGCTATCAGGCAAAACAGTCACAGGCGGTATTGTTACCATCACCGATTCCAACTGGCTTATGAGTTTTACTATTAACCGCCAACCGCAATTTCCTGACCAACCCAATGATGTGGTGGTGATATGGTTGTATGGGCTATTGATGGATAAAAAAGGCAACTATGTGCCAAAAACCATGCCAGAATGTACAGGGCATGAAATTGTGACAGAGTTACTATACCACCTAGATTTGCTTGAGCAAAAAGATGATATTTTAGCCAATACTATCGCTAACACCGCCTATATGCCGTATATCACTTCGATGTTTATGCCACGTGCCAAAGGTGACCGTCCACAAATTGTACCTGAAGGCTGCACCAATTTAGGTCTCATCGGTCAATTTGTTGAAACCAACAATGATGTGGTGTTCACCGTTGAAACTTCGGTACGCTCGGCGCGGGTCGCGGTGTACACCCTCACAGATAG
Source organism: Moraxella sp. CTOTU47724 (assembly GCF_032014955.1). Classification (NCBI taxonomy): domain Bacteria; kingdom Pseudomonadati; phylum Pseudomonadota; class Gammaproteobacteria; order Moraxellales; family Moraxellaceae; genus Moraxella; species Moraxella sp. CTOTU47724. The sequence goes on along the minus strand of NZ_DALZSV010000029.1, from coordinate 27,473 downwards.
CAATAAGCAAGTGCCTGATATCGTGCCAACCCAATATGATATTCGCAACATACTCCGCTCTGCCAGTACACTCAACGATGACCAAGGCTTCATCGGGGAGGGCATACTGCGCCGAGTGCTCGCCAATACCTATTATGAGCACATCTTGCCACCCGTCGCCAAAAAATCGCACAAAGACAGCTCCTTGATGCAGACGCTTGCTGAGCAATTTGAAGTAGTCAAAGCCTTTTGGCATAAAGAAAGCCATAAAGATGGGCAAAAAGATGAGCAAAAAGCGCAGGATAAAAAATAAGCTTTGATATACTTTTGTTCTTAAACTGAAAATCCTCCTGCTGTCAGGGGGATTTTTTATCAGCAAAATTTCCTTTGCGCCTAAAAACCCTATTTCGTAAAACGGTGGTTTCAAGTATATTAAAGGTAAAATCACACATCATAAGGAACAAGTGATGAAACTATACACCATGAATGCCCCGCCAAACCCGCGCAAGGTCGACTTATTGTTAAAAGTCAAAGAACTTGATATCAATGATATTCATAATTTACAAGTCATCAACGTGGATATTGGCAAAAATGAGCAAAACTCACCGGAGTTTTTGGCGGTCAATCCACTCGGGCTGTTGCCTGTATTAGTGCTTGATGATGGCACTGTGCTCAATGATTCACATGCCATTTGTGAATATCTGGATATTCGACTTGCAGGCAATGGTAAGCAAGTGATGGGCTCAGACCCTATACAGCGCGCCAAAATCACCGCCATGTCACGCAATGCGGAGTTTCACGTGCTGTATAACATGATGCTGGCTTTCCAGCATGGGCATCCATCTCGCGCATTGATGGGAAACCAAGTGCCTGGTATGGCAGAAGAGAGCATCAACCGTGTCAAAAAAGCATTGCCGTACTTTGACGAGCTATTATCGAGTCACAAATACTTGCTCGGTGATCGACTCACCTTCGCTGATATCGTGTTGTATGTTGGCTTGGATTTTGGGCGAGTAATGAAGTTTAATCCCAAAGATGCCAGTGTAGTGGGTGAACATGTGGCACGTTTTTATGCGCAAATGAGTGAGCGTTTTGGTAAAAAATAACGGTTGTTGATATAAAAAAGGGCAAGCTAGATGCCCTTTTTTATTTGTAGTGGTTATTCATTGCTTTTATCCACCGTTTCTATTTACTGCTTTTATGCCTAGTTTTTTTCAATAGCGCTAGGGTTGTCATCATGACTGATTGTTAGCCATTAATGCACTGATGCCATCATATAGGGTGTCGTTGACCGGGGTGTCAATGCCATGCTTATCCCCCAATTCGCGAATCGTCCCTGCAAACAAATCAAGCTCACAGCGTCGCCCTGCTTTTAAATCCTGTCGCATCGAGGGCATGCCTTTGGGATCCAGCGCATCCATAATCGCCAACCATTTTTTGAAATCTTCCTCAGTTAAGGTTACGCCTTCAGCGTGTGCCACTGCCATCACTTCACGCATCGCGGCTTTGAACATGTCGCGCGCTTCACCCGCTTGTTGCACGGTATCAAAGGTGCCTTGATACAATGCCACGGTTTGATTGACGCCGGTATTTAACATCAATTTGCCCCACAGCTGGCGCGGCATGTCATCGCTTACTGAGTGCGGGAAATTGACTTGATTAAAGAGGGCATCGACTTGTTGCACGCGTGCGCGTTCAGCGTTATCAGTTGTCATCGCGCCAATGACCAATTGTCCATGATCGCGATAAATCAGTTGGCTAGCATTTTCCCCATTTTTTTCATGCGGCTCATTTTTCATGGCGTCCATTTGCTGCGCCACACAATACACAATGCGCTCGTCACCAAAGGCGTTTGCCAATACTTTTTCGCTGGCGATACCGTTGAGGGCAGAAACAATCAGCGTATTGGCGCCAAGTTGACTTTTGATGAGCGGTAACACCTCATGTAACTGATAAAATTTGGTACACACCATCACCAAATCGGCAGGACTTAGGTTTGAATGAGGGCTTTCATTTGGTGTGACATAGTTGAGTGTTAATGGCTCGCCATTTACCAATAAACCTTGCTGTTGGTAGCGGTTGACACGGTCAGTATCGGCGACGATACGCAAGTTCTCAAAAGGCATGTTTGGGGCTAATAGACTGGCAAATAACGCCCCTAATGAGCCAAATCCAACAATGGCAATAATCGGTGAATCGTTCATCTTTTTTCCTGTTATTTTGCGACATTGATTAAAGTTGTGATAAAGTTTAGCAGAAAATATAAGGCATGATAAAAAAGGAATCACAATGAAATTATTAAAAATGGCTGTGTTCATGGGTTGTTTATAGGCTGTTTATGAAAAATCAGCAACAAACTTTGCAAGAACTCATGCCAGCGTTTGAGCAAAGAATTGAAAAAATCACCCAATCAGCTCAAAAAACCACCCAAACCATTAACCATAAAGCAAGTAAGAAATAATGAATCTATCCAATGTTAACGATGCTGCATCTTCACTAAACGGCGCGTATTTTGTCACAGGTACCGACACCGAAATCGGTAAAACCACCACCACCGCGCAATTGGTCAAGAATATAGCCCAGCAAGGCAAAAGTGTCTATGCCATCAAGCCAGTCACCGCAGGTCTAGAAACCGATGACAACGGGCAAACATATAGCGATGATGCAAGGCGCATCAATCAATTTGCCAATGTCAAACCACCGCTGTCTGCCATTGCGCCTATCCAGCTGGCGACTCCTTGCTCACCCCATATCGCTGCCCAAATTGATGACGTGACACTCACCAAAACCCAATTGGTCGATACCATCAATAACGCCATCGCAGCCTATCCTGCCGATGTGATTTTGGTTGAAGGAGCAGGCGGCTGGTTTACCCCTATTAACGAGCAAGAAACGCTTGCTGATGTGGCAGCCGCGCTCAAATACCCTGTCATCCTGGTTATCGGTATCAAGCTTGGCAGCCTTAATCATGCCATGCTAACCCTACAAGCAATTTGGCAAGCAGGGCTAAAAGTCGCTTTGGTTATTTTTAACCAATTACAGACCGACACGCCTTTTGTCGATGCGCAAATTGACTGGTTAAGTGAGCAAATTTTACGCCAGTCTGCTGGGCATCAAAACAAGCCACCCTTGATGGTCAAACAAGGCGTTTTAACCCATTAAATTTTTATCCAATCACATTGCTTTTTGGCATAAGTTATGGTATAAATAGCGGCTTTAAATTTACTAGCGATTTTTTGACGCTTGCTTAAAATGGTTTTGATTGACGCAAGTCAAGTGACTAGCCGTGAGTAGCTAATTTTAAGTGCGCCGCCAAAAGATTAATTATTGATTCAAACTGAGATACTCAACACTAGAATCGTTGAAACCCTAGCTTTTTTAGCTTCAATGATATGCGAGATGTGCGAGTATCAGTTGTGACAGGCATGAGCAGCCCTCATGCACACCGATTAGGAGTAAGCCATGTCTCGAGTATGCCAAGTGACTGGAAAACGCCCAGCGGTAGGTAACAATGTTTCTCACGCAAACAACAAAACCCGCCGTCGTTTTCTACCAAATCTACACACCCATCGTTTTTGGGTAGAGAGCGAAAACCGCTTTGTTAAGCTTCGCTTGACTACCAAAGGTATGCGTATCATTGATAAAGTTGGTATTGACCAAGTTTTAACTGATATGCGTGCTCGTGGCGAAAAAATCTAATTTTTGCCTTTTCATATTCTTAGGGAGCAATTGCGATGCGTGATAAAATCAAATTAGTTTCAACTGCAGGTACGGGTTATTTTTACACCACGACCAAAAATAAACGTACCATGCCAAACAAAATGGAAATCAAAAAATTTGATCCAGTGGTACGTCAACATGTTGTATTCAAAGAAGCTAAAATCAAATAATTGACTGACACAGTCTATTTGACGCGCTATTTGATAAAAAAGTGGGTAACTTAGGTTAACCCACTTTTTTTATGTGCAAAAATTATAAAATCGCTAAAAAATTGGCAGAAAATATCAATTGTTCCTAATCGCTACCGCGATGGATGGTAAGACGAGTGGCAAGGCATCTTGGCAGCTAAAACAGCCGAAACGGTCTACGTTATTTGTGCAGTTGGTGGCTACTTAAGGTATGGGCATCGCTAGTAGCACTGGCGGCAGTCGATGGCGCTATCACAACCGCAGGTAAGGGTTTAAGACTGTTTTCAAATTCTGGCAATATCGCTTTAATAGCATCACCCATCACCAATTGTGGCTCAGACGGTTCAAACCCCATCATTTTTTCCCGTTCAGCAATGCGTTTACTGGCGGCTTCAAACGCAGGTTGAAAACGGCGAAGCTTGGGTAAGCTTTCAGCAAAAAATGCTTGTCCAAAGTATGTATATTCGGCTTCATTAGAACAGCCAAACGATGATTTGTTCGCAGCTGAGGCGGTAATCACGAGGGTATCTGGTGATTTTAACTCATTGATAAATGAGCCAGAATAACAGGCGGATACCACAATGACGCGCCATTTAATGCCAGATTTATCCAATGATTGGCGTAGCCATTTGGCATCGACATTATCGAGCGCTAGCGGTGGGTTGGACATCTCAATCACCTTGTCACCCCCATGCGAGGTCAAGGTCAAAAATAGCACATCTTCATTGACATCCATTTTTTTGGCGATACTTTGCAAAGCGCGTTCAATACTGGTTTTACTGGCAATCGGTAGCGCAGACAGGGTATTGGCATTGTTAATGAGTTCAACCGAGCGTCCTGCTGTGCCAAATTGATGGTCAAAGTAATCTTTGGTCAGCTCAATTTCCGAACGGAATACATCTTGCTCGCCATGACCTGCGACACCCATAAAGTACCAATCATGTATGCTCGGGCGTTGCGGCTGTACATTATTTAGCATATCAGCCAGAAGCTCAGGCTGCGCATAAAAGGCCGCTTCAGTGATCACGGGTGCGACGGGGTCAGATTGAAAAATCGGCTCAGATTGCACGTTTTTTTGCCACACACTGAGTACGGCAAACGCACCCAGCATAATCAGGACACGCTCAATCCATGACCAGCGTAATTGATTGCCAAAAATCCATAGCAGCGATAATGACTGCCAGACAAACGCCAATACGAACATAATACCAATCGTATCAAACGTCCATTCAGGCAGCCAGCCTAGGTCTGAGATAAACTGAATCAGGCTTTGCACCAGCATCATAAAGGTGTCAGCACACAGCCACAAAATTGCCGGCACAAAAATTAGCATGGCATTAAAATGCCGTTTGGCAAGAATCAATCCTGCCACCAGCATCACCATCGGCCATACCAAATAACTAATCAGCCCTTGTGGATTAAAATGGGTGGCATCTTCAGCCACCAACCACGAGAACAGCAAATTACTCGCCAGTGCCGTCAATCCAAACAACAAAAACTGCCATACAGTGGGCTTGACCCAATAAAACGCGCGTTTTGAACCTATTAGCATGTGACCCGTGGCACGGATATTGGCGATAACGTTATGAGAAAAACGTTTGAGCGGGGTTAAATCAAGATCGGTAAGAGAAGTTGGCAAAATATCCACACTATTGAAAGGCTGATTCTAAATCGGTAGGCAAGTAGCGATAAAATAATAATACAAAATAGCGATGGGGTGTTAACAACTTTCTCAATCATTCGTGTTTAGAATGTTAACTATCAACCCTAGTAAATCATACGCCTAAAAATTAATTTATCTAAAAAAGCTAATAAATGAATAAAATTTTCTATTAAATTAAAATTATGAAATTATTTATCATAATAATAGAGTATATGATATAATAAAATATATGGTATGATGGTATTGTAGGCTATTTTGCTTGGTTTAAGTGTGGTATGTTTCATAAATAGAAAATGGTATAAAAAAGAGTTTTAGACAGATGATAGTATTTAACCAATTTAAAAAATTTTTGGCACACGATATGGCGGCGGGTATAGTGTTAGCGTTTTCCGCTGTGTTGGCGATGGTAGTAGCAAACTCTCCGATGAGTGACATATACGAGCATTTTTTGCATCTACCTATCTCGATAAAAATCGGCTCTTTTAGTATCGATCATCACTTATTACATTGGATTAACGATGGCTTGATGGTGGTGTTTTTCTTTTTAGTGGGACTTGAGCTTAAGCGGGAAATGCTAGTGGGTGAGCTATCAGAGGTCAAAAAAGTCGTCTTGCCTGCGATTGCTGCGGTCGGTGGTATGATGGTACCTGCGATTTTTTATGCCGCATTCAATTATCAGCACGCAGAGTTGATGAAAGGTTGGGCGATTCCGGCGGCGACAGATATCGCGTTTGCCTTAGGTGTGCTGACGTTACTGGGCAATCGCGTGCCCGCCGCGCTCAAAGTATTCTTGGCATCGATTGCTATTTTTGATGATATCGGTGCGATTATTATTATTGCGTTATTTTACTCATCGGGTCTGTCCATGGCGGCACTGGCTTGGGTTGGGGTATGTTTGGTGATACTGTGGCTGATGAATCGCTTTAACGTCACCCGCACCACCGCTTATATAATGATTGGCGTTTTGCTATGGGCGGCGATGCTCAAGTCGGGGCTACATGCGACGCTTGCCGGTGTGCTGCTTGCGCTATTCATCCCAATGACAGACAACAAGCACCCTGAGCATTCACCCCTCGAATCGGTTGAACATGACTTGCAGGACACAGTCAGTTTTATTATTTTACCGATTTTTGCGTTTGCTAATGCGGGCATTTATCTCGGAGGTACGGGGATATCCTCGCTATTGCATACGGTACCGCTCGGTATCGCACTAGGACTGCTGCTAGGCAAGCCGATTGGGGTGATGCTATTTAGTTGGCTTGGCGTCAAGCTTGGGTTAGCTAGCTTGCCTACCAATGTTGACTGGCGACAAGTATTTGGCGTGGGGATTTTATGTGGTATTGGCTTTACCATGAGTTTGTTTATTGGTGGGCTTGCCTTTGCGGGACTTGAGGTCAAACCGTTTGACGAACGACTTGGCATTATTTTAGGGTCATTATTGGCAGGTATGCTAGGGTATTTTTATCTTAAGAAAGTCTTACCAACCCAAGCGCTGACACAGCAGGTGAGTAACCCTGAGGATCATACCTATATTCGCTAAGCTATTTACCCAAGGGTAGTGTAACGATAAATAAAATCTACAAATGATAGCAACGAATATTGCTATCATTTTTTTATATCAATAATAAGGAAAACACCATGCTAACTAACAAGATAATGGGTAAAAAAGCCGCATGGTTGGGCGGTGGTGTGGCGATAATTGGTCTATTGGCAAGTTGCGCCAGCGTGGCGTACCAATCGCTGCAAAATGGTAAATTAAGCGATATCAAAGAAAGCATTGATAGTGTACCCAAAAAAACGCTGACGCTAAACGGCACCTTTACCCAAAGCTTAGAGCAATCTGAATTTAATGACGGTACCACCAAATACCATGTATTTGACCCAAACAACCTGTTAGCCGAGTATGCCAAAGCGCAAGGTCAAACGGGCGTGTCGATTAGTTTACCTGTCTGCATTGAAGGGCGAGTGACTGAAAAAGGACGTTACGGACATTTAGGAAAATATCCGTATGAGCTGTGGGTGGATAAAATTTGCCAATCCTAGACCAGTCCTATAAGCAGCTTGTCTGACCCTCCCTCATTGACGGTCAGGATCAATTTCAACCAAATCAATGGGCTGGGTATGCAGCGAACCGTCTTGAATCGCAGTTTGGAGCGGATACTTGATGCGCTCTTCGGCGATGATTTGTCGCGACACATGTTGAATCAACTGACGTAACCAACGATGCGCAGGGTGATGCTGTAATAGTGGCGACCACGCCATCGTCAATTCAAACTCTGGAATAAAAAAAGGCGGCTCTTTAATCACGATATCATCATTATTTGCTTGCATGCGCGCCACCCGAGTCGGTAGCGTAGCAATTAAATCTTTATTAGCGGTGAGCATCGCAGGCATCTGATAATGACGGGTAAAGACACTGATTTGACGTTTTTGACCCAGGCGTTGCAACGCCGCATCAATCGAGCCAAGTCCACCAGATTTTTCGGGATTGACTCCAAAACCCACCCCCATGCCTGTTTTAGAAACCCAAACGTGCTGAGCTTTAAGATAATTTTTTAGGTTAAAGCGATTGACATACGGACTATCAGCCGACAACAAACAACTAAAAGTATCACGCCAAATCAGCACTTGGTGAAAGCTTTGTGGTACCTCGTTAAAACGATTAATCGCCAAATCAACCCGACCTTGTTCCATATCTCGATATGATACATCCGATGGCGTCAAAAAGTCTAAAATCACGTTTGGGGCTTCACTGCGCAGCGCTTTAACTAGCCTTGGCACCAGTGTTGCTTCGGCATAATCTGAAGTCATAATCCGAAATACACGACTTGAGGTATAAGGACGAAACTCAGTACGCGGCTCTAATAGCTGGGTTAAATCCGCTAACAATTCTCGTACGCGCGGCTGTAATTCAAGCGCTCGCTCCGTCGGCGTCATGCCTTCAGATGAGCGAATCAACAAGGGATCATTAAACAACTTACGCAAACGACGTAAAATATTACTCATGGCGGGCTGGGTAATGCCGAGTTGTTCAGAGGCTCTGGTGACGTTTTTTTCTCGAAGTAACACATCAAGATGCACCAAAAGGTTCAAATCCACACGTTGTAAATCCATAAATTATTGTTTGTCTAGTTAAAAGTTAAGAAAAAAAGGCTAAAACAGATAGTTTTAACAGAGTTAAAACTTAGCAATAGAACTTAAGTTATTGATTGTATTATACTATATTTTAAATAAATACTAAAGATACGAATCATTAAATAGCTAAATTATGAATTAAAGGGTATAGTGCATTCATTCCATTATTTAAGCCAACTTAAAGCTTTATGAGTGCCAAAATAGAATTCTTAATTTTAACAGACTATTTAATATCACTGTAAAAAATATCACGTATTTTGTTAAAAAAATTGTTAGACTATTTTGGAGATTTAGTTTGTGTCTTAAACATTATTCATATTTTCGGTGTTTAATGCTCGCTAAATATTGGCTTATTAAGACTTTTACTTTTATCACAACACAACTATCATCCTAAGTTTTTTATCCCACCGTCCTCAACAGGAGACTGCTATGTCAACTTACGTTTCAGCGATTGACCATATCCGCGAACTAAAAGCCAAATATGGTAACTGGAAAAACATCAGCGAAAATGATGCTGCGCGTTTGGTTATCCAAAACCGTTTCAAAACAGGTTTAGAAATCGCTCAATACACTGCCGACATCATGCGTCGTGATATGGCAGCTTATGATGCTGACAAATCAAAATACACCCAATCTCTTGGTGCGTGGCATGGCTTTATTGGTCAACAAACCATGTATGCGGTTAAAAAATACTTCGGTACTACTGAACGTAAATATATCTACCTTTCAGGTTGGATGGTTGCTGCGCTTCGCTCAGAATTTGGTCCATTACCTGACCAATCTATGCACGAAAAAACCGCTGTGCCAAAATTAATCGAAGAAATCTACACTTTCTTACGTCAAGCGGACGAAAAAGTATTAAACGATTACTTCCGCGAATTAAATGCGGCGCAAGAAGCAGGTCAAGACACTAAAGCCATCTTAGACAAAATCAACAACTTTGAATCACACATCGTACCAATCATCGCTGACATCGACGCAGGTTTTGGTAACGAAGAAGCGACTTACTTGCTCACCAAACAAATGATCCAAGCCGGTGCTTGTGCTATCCAAGTTGAAAACCAAGTATCAGACGCCAAACAATGTGGTCACCAAGATGGTAAAGTCACCGTACCACACGAAGACTTCATCGCAAAACTTAACGCGATTCGTTATGCGTTTTTAGAGCTTGGCATTGACAATGGTATTATCGTTGCCCGTACTGACTCTGAAGGTGCGTCATTAACGCAAAAACTTCCTGTGTCACGTGAGCCAGGCGACCTTGCTTCACAATACTTAGACTTCTTAGAAGTTGAAGAAGTGACGTTAGAAAATGCAAGCGAGTACGATGTGCTATTAAAACGTGATGGCAAATTGGTTCGCCCAACTCGTATGCCAAACGGCTTGTACTCATTCCGCGAAGGCACCAACATTGACCGCGTAGTACTTGACTGTGTGACTGCACTTGAAAACGGTGCTGATCTACTATGGATTGAAACGCCAACACCAGACGTCGCGCACATCAAATCAATGACTGACCGTATCGTTGCGCAAGTGCCAGACGCTAAGCTTGTTTACAACAACAGCCCATCATTCAACTGGACACTTAACTTCCGTAAACAAGTCATCGCAAAATGGGAAAAAGAAGGCAAAGACATCTCAGCTTATGACAAAGCAAACTTAATGTCTGCTGACTACGACAACACTGAGTTGAATACCGCTGCAGATGAGCTAGCTCGTACCTTCCAAGCTGATGCATCACGTGAAGCCTGTGTATTCCACCACTTGATTACCCTACCTACTTTCCACACTGCGGCATTAAGTACGCACCAGTTGGCAAAAGGTTACTTCGGTGATAAAGGTATGCTAGCTTACGTTGAAGAAGTACAACGTAAAGAACTTCGCGAAGGCGTTGCGGCAGTTAAACACCAAGCCATGGCAGGTTCTGACATCGGTGATGACCACAAAGAAATCTTCTCAGGTGAAATGGCACTTAAAGCAGGCGGCGCCAAAAACACTGCCAACCAGTTTGGTCACTAATTCTTCATTGACTGATTGAGTAAAAAAAACACCTCACGGTATGTGGGGTGTTTTTTTATGAGCCGATAAAATTAAATGGTTTGCATAATTTCTTGATAGCGAAGTTGGAATTTTTTGATAAAATCAATGGTGGTTTGAATACCCATAAACAAAATAATATACGGGTTTAAACTATTTTCGTTCGACAGCTCAACCGCTTTATCACTTGGATATTCACTGATAAGTAACATGTCTTGCTGGCGCTGGGCTTGGATATCCGCAAGCTGCTTTTCAAAATTCGGCTCTGCCAAAATATAGCTGCTAGAGTCATAGGATTTGATATCACTTAAATATTGAATACAAATCGACTCCAAATCTGCCCAGCGATAGGTTTCGGTTTCACGCACCAAATTCTCAATACTATTGACCAATTCATCCAAGGCTTGATAATAGTACCAAATCAACGGCTTGCGCGGGTCATCGGTCAAGCGTGCCGAGGCATTAAATAAGTGCTGTAAATTAGTAAATGCTAGCGTTTCGGGAATAGGCTCATGAATACCAATAAGCTGCTGAGGGACTTTGGCGTCAGGCGCCGCGGGCAAATCAGGCGAGCGGTTTAAATTAGCGCGACCCTCATGGTCAGATTGCGCCACTGGGGTTTGCTCTGATTCTATGCCCAGTAGTTGATTAACGCGGTTTAGATAAGTATTCATGTTAAGCGTAATCAAACTATCATGACTATGCAGACGCGCAAAGGCATAAGAGATTTCTTTTCTTGCTTCATAGGCGTCCATCAGATTGCTCATGTTTTCTTCACGCTGATAGGTAATCGCATTTAAAAACAAACCTGCAGACACCACACCAATGGTCGCTTCAATCATCACAAACGCCCGTGTAAAGGTATTGGTTGGGGTAATATCGCCAAACCCTGTGGTAGTGACCGTGATGGTACTAAAATACATGGCTTCCAAAAATCCCACGTTTTCATGGTTAAACTGCATATTTGGCAAGGTACTATATAAAAAGCCAAATAGCGGAATCAGCGTCAAATAGATAGTGCCATACACAGCAGGCGGCAAGGAGAAAATATCATCGCGCACGATAGGTTTGGCAAGCTTATTGAGGGTAAAGGTTTGTGGGGTGTTACGGGCTGATATGATTGGTTTAGTGGGCTTTTGCGCAAGTGGTTTCATAAACTGCCTAATTTTTTTTGCTTTAGACTAGCATACCCATTCAAAAAGAAACATAGTATTGTAGTAACCCCTGATGGACGATAGAATAAAAAGCTCAAACCAAAAATGCCCCTATTGAGATAAAAAGTTGGGATAAAAATGAAAAAAGCCAACTTACTTTTTATCGGATAAAACAAAACTAGGCAGGTAAGGGATGAATGCTTATTTATGGGGTTGAATGATGCCAAGTATATCAATAACGCTGCTATTCATCTTTAAAATAGGGTTGCAATCAATACAACCCTATTAAACCTAGCAAAAAAGTTACTGGCACTATCAACTAGCTAGATTAACTTCCCATGCTTGATGGGAAGTATAAAAATATGGGAAGTGTAAAAATAAGCAGTGTTACATTAGTGCTGACCTAGCAAATCCTTTTTCATCTCAAGTGATATGGGATTATCGCCTAGCCAAGCACGAAGAATAGCTTGGTCAAAGCCTTCTTCTTTGATATAAGGAAGATCGCCAACCTCATCATAATTTAAGCGAACGCCATGCTCTGGCGAGAACTCAATCGTAAACATTGCCCCTTCTTTGATAGTATTAGTTTTGAACAACTCACCAAACACGTCATCAATCACTGAGGCGATTTTTTGATATTCTTCTTCGCTACTATTTGCTCTGATGCCGTCTTTAAAGGCATTTTCCAGTAACGAGCCCTTGATATTGCGGCGAGACACCATGCGCAATTGCTTGGCATAACGTGAAGTAATGGCTATTTCGGCATCTTCAGTCATTTCACCCAAGTATAGGGCAATATCATAGATACCAATCATAAATTTACTGCGAGCGCTAATACCATTTCGCACGCAGATTTGACCATCTAGTTTTAGGGTAGGGGGAAATAGGGTTTCAAGATCGTTGGTTTTTCCTTTAAATAAAATCATCCTAGCATCCTTATCGTTCTATAACGGTTTTTTCCTTGGATAATATCGAAGTGTCCTTATCTCGCTTCATTGTGTGAATATTGGGGCGAAATGTAAAGTATTATCAATGAATAGCAAGTCATAGAGTGATGATTGGTTAAAAAAAGGGTTAGACGACAACGTACTAACCCTCACCGCTAACCTTATGCCTGTAACAGACTTATACTTGTAACAAACTTAGGCTTGCAACATCGGTTTTAAGAATCGCCCTGTGTGTGAGCGCGCGTTTTGCGCCACGTCCTCTGGCGTGCCCTCAGCGATAATCTCACCACCGCCCGAACCGCCCTCAGGGCCCAAATCCACAATCCAGTCGGCTGTCTTAATCACATCGAGATTATGCTCAATCACCACCACGGTATTGCCTCGGTCACGTAGCGTATGCAAGATGTCTAAGAGCTTGGCGATATCATGGAAATGCAAACCTGTCGTCGGCTCATCGAGCACATACAAGGTCTGACCGGTATCGCGTTTGGACAGCTCTTTGGCAAGTTTCACCCGTTGCGCCTCACCACCCGATAAGGTTGGCGCAGACTGACCCAAGCGAATATAACCCAAGCCGACTTCTTGTAAGGCTTGCAAACGGCGATAAATTGCCGGAATCGCCTCAAAAAATTCTGCCGCATCTTCCACCGTCATATTGAGCACGTCATTGATATTTTTGCCCTTATAGGTGATTTCCAGGGTTTCACGGTTGTAGCGTTTGCCTTGACACGCATCGCAAGGCACATACATATCAGGCAAAAAGTGCATCTCAACCTTAATCAAACCATCGCCTTGGCAGGTTTCACAGCGCCCGCCTTTCACGTTGAAGCTAAAGCGCCCTGCTTGATAGCCACGAGCTTTGGACTCGGGTACTTGGGCGAATAGGTCACGAATCGGACTAAATACCCCCGTGTAAGTCGCAGGATTGGAGCGAGGGGTACGCCCAATCGGGCTTTGGTCGATATCGACGACTTTATCTAAATGTTCTAGCCCAGTGATACTGTCAAACTCTTCGGCAACATGCGTGGTAGCGTTATTGAGCTGTGTGGTCGCTAGTGGCAATAAGGTGCGGTTGATTAAGGTCGATTTACCCGAACCCGACACGCCTGTGATGGCTGTAAATACACCAATCGGCAAGTTTAAGGTCACGTTTTTAAGGTTGTTACCTTTTGCCCCTGTCAAGGTCAGCATCAAGGGTTTGGCTTCGACTTTACCTTTTTTGGCTTTTTCTTTTTTCTCGCTTTCCGCTTTTTTCGCTTGGTTTTTGGTTAACGGAATGGCGGAGTCTTGCATTTTTTCATATTTATCGTCATTGGCGATTTTGGCTCGGTGACGCACGGTTGGCACTGCGATTTTCTTTTTGCCCGATAAATATTGCCCCGTCAATGATTCGGGATTTTTGGCAATGTCTTTTGCCGTCCCTTCTGCAATGATACTGCCACCATGTACCCCAGCACCCACGCCCACATCGATGATATGGTCGGCTAGGCGAATGGCATCTTCGTCATGCTCGACGACAATCACGGTATTGCCCAAATCACGCAAGCGAGTCAACGTTTGCAGCAGGCGATCATTGTCACGTTGGTGCAAGCCGATTGATGGCTCATCGAGTACATACATCACGCCCATCAAGCCTGCCCCGATTTGGCTAGCAAGGCGTATGCGCTGAGCTTCACCGCCCGATAGGGTTTCGGCAGAGCGGGCAAGGGTGAGATAATCTAAGCCCACACTCACCAAAAATTCCAACCGTTCACGGATTTCTTTGATAATTTTGGCGGCGATTTCGCCTTTTGCACCCTCGAGTTTTAATTGCTCGTAATACGCCATCGCTTCGCCAATCGATAGCTTGACCATTTCGGCAACGGTACGGTCGCTGACTTCCACATGGCGAGCGATTTCGTTTAAGCGTGAGCCGTGACAGGCATCGCAGGTGGCATCGGCAAGGTATTTGGCAAGCTCATCTCGCACGATGTTGCTTTGCGTGGTGCGATAACGGCGCTCCATATACGGCAACACCCCTTCAAATGGCACGGTTTTGGTGGATTTGCGCCCCCGTTCATCGACAAAGTTAAAAGTCATTTTGTCTTTACCAGAGCCGTGTAAAATGACATCTTTGTGCTTTTTATCCAGTTGTTGCCAAGGCGCTTCCATATCAATGCCATAATGCTCGGCAACGGTGGTCAGCAAGCCAAAATAATAGGCGTGGCGTTTATCCCAGCCTTGAATCGCGCCTTGGTTAAGCGATTTTTCAGGATGTCCGATAATTTTTTCGGCAGCGAAATATTGGCGTTTGCCCAAGCCATCACACACGGGGCACGCGCCATAGGGGTTATTAAAACTAAACAATTTTGGTTCAAGCTCAGCAACCGAGCGATCACAGACAGGGCAGCTATGTTTGGCGGACAAAATTTTATCTTCAAACTCAGCGTCCATGTCATGCAAGATGGCAATGTCGCTACCGAGTCGTAAGGCGGTCTCCAAGCTTTCGGCAACCCGATTACCCAAGTCATCCCGCACTTTGAAGCGGTCAACCACCACATCAATGGTGTGTTTAAAGGTTTTGGCAAGCGGTGGCACATCGTCAATGTCATAAATCTCACCATCGACCCGCAGCCGCACAAAGCCTTGCCCTTTTAGCTGTTCCATCAACTGGATATGCTCGCCTTTGCGGTCATCGACGACGCGCGCGAGAATCATCAACTTGGTATCTTCGGGCAATGCCATGACGGTATCGACCATTTCGGTGACGGTTTGCGCGACCATCGGCAGGTGGTGTTCTGGGCACATGGGCGTACCGACACGGGCGTACAGCAGACGCAAATAGTCATAAATCTCGGTAATGGTACCTACCGTGGAGCGGGGATTATGGTTGGTGGATTTTTGCTCGATGGCGATGGCAGGTGACAGCCCTTCGATGCTATCGACTTCAGGCTTTTCCATTTGTGATAAAAACTGGCGAGCGTAGGCAGACAGGCTCTCGACGTAGCGGCGTTGTCCTTCGGCGTATAGGGTGTCAAAGGCTAGGCTAGACTTGCCCGAACCTGATAAGCCTGTGATGACGACCAGTTTGTCGCGGGGGATGTCGATGTCGATGTTTTTGAGATTGTGGGTGCGTGCGCCACGGATTTTGATTGCGTCGTGCTGTGCCATATTGAGCTTCTTATTGTGTGTTTTTAAGTGGGAAATTTGGGTAAAAAGATGGGGTTTTAATGGGGGAAATGGGTGGGGGTTTCAAGTTTAATTTTGAAACCTATTTCAACAAATTTGACCAAATATTACGAGAAACTATCAACTGATTAAGTTATCAATTCTGTTAATCATAAATTGCTTTTGGCTCACTGTCATACTTTTTTCATACTCGTAAAATTAACATAACTAGATAAAACATAGCGTTTATTGCAAGCGGTTGTAAACGTGCGGACAATGAAGCTGATGACACTATTAACACAAGTGTTGGAAATATCTTAAATAAAATCATCACTCACATGAGCGATTTTTTATTTTTTATAAAACCCTCAAACCTTGCTATACTTTATTGAATCAAGGAACTAGAAAATTTGTGACTGCAAAATTTGAGACAATAACATGGCAACGTTAACCCAAGAACAAACCGACTTCTTAAAAAGCCACCATATCCCAATGGACAAAACCTTTGACGCCAGCGGACTATCGAGCAAAGAATACAAAGCCAAAATGAAAGAAAATGGCGCGCTCGTTGCTTACGGTGTACCGCCATGCCCAAAAGGTCACACACTCAAAAACAAACAAGCCAACTGCCTACAATGCAACCCCCAAGCCATTGCATCGCTCAAACGCCAAGCCACCCCAGGGGAAGTTTATATCGCCGTCTCACCCAGTCAGCTGCTTGCCAAAATCAGCCTCGTTGAAGACGCGAGCGATATCATCCAGCAATTAAATAGCGAAAATCATGCCGAAATCAACGATTGGGCATTAGCGATGACAGGTCGCACCGATTCCATCGGACAAATGGAAAACCACTTGCAGCAGCGTCTTGCTGATTACCAAGTACCCAGAAAACTCACTGCCGATGGCAAAACCACCAAAGCCTCGGGCGTGTACGACGTCGATGTGCATGATGCGCTTGAAGTGATGAATGAAATGCCTTTTATCTTAAGCGAAATTGATAACGCCGTGATGGACAATTTTCACGCGCGCTATAGCGATAAACAGCTTCGCGAGCAGCAGCAAACTGAGCAGTTAGCCATCGAAGAGGCGGCGCGTAAACAAGCAGAACTTGCCGAACAAGCGCGACAAAAACAGGCTAAACTTGAAGAACAGCGCCAACGACAACAACAAGCCAAACAGCAAAAACTGGCACAAAAACAACAACGCCAACAGCAATTTGAAGCCAAAAAAGCGCAAAAACAACAAAAAATCGCCACCCAAGTGAAGCATAGCCCGTTAGATGGCACGCTAGTGGCTATCCCAAAATCATCATCTATCAAACAGTCACCGCAAGGATTTTTTGACAACCAAAAAAATGTGATGTGGCTGATGATTGCTATCGCGGTGATTTTAGCCATCATGGTAACCGCTTACGCAATGCTAAAATAATGGGGCTGAAACAATAAAGCCAAAATAATGGGGCTAAAATAATTTTTATTGCCAATAAATTCTCTGTGATAAAAATTAGGCATATAATAAGCCGTTTTTGGCAAAATTTTGTGAGCCACCATGTCAGTAAAATCAACGTCAGTAAAATCAACGTCGAGAAATATGAGTCACAACTCCTCCATGAATGCATCCGAAAAAAAAGCGATTGCCGGGTTGGGCGGTATCTTTGCCTTGCGCATGCTCGGACTATTCATGATTGTGCCTGTGTTTGCAGTATATGGCACGCAATATGCACACGCCACGCCGTTTTTGATTGGATTGGCGATTGGTATCTATGGCTTAGGGCAGGCGATTTTTCAGATTCCCATGAGTTTTTTGGCGGACAAATATCCGCGTAAACCGATTATCATTGCAGGGTTATTGGTGTTTGCGCTCGGGGGAGCGATTTGCGCCTTATCAACAGACATCTATATGGTGATATTGGGGCGTTTGATTGCCGGCAGTGGCGCGGTTTCAGCAGTGGTGATGGCACTACTCGCGGATGTGACCCGTGAAGAGCATCGCACCAAAGCGATGGCAACCATGGGGCTGACCATTGCCATGTCGGTAATGGTCGCATTTGGGCTCGGTCCGATTTTGACGCATGTGCTCGATATTTCAGGCTTGTTTTGGGTGACAGTGGCGTCCGCTATTTTCGCCATTGGCTTACTGTGGATCGTGCCCACCCCAAATCGGGTACTAAAGCACAATCTCAATAATCACTCAGTTAAAGCACAGTTTGCTGAAGTATTAAAAATTGCCGATATTAACCGCTTGCATTTGGCGATTTTTGCGCTGCATCTGTCAATGACAGCGATGTTTACCTTATTGCCGCACCAGTTTCATGATGTGCTCGGCTTGACGGTGGCGCAGCAAGGATTTGTGTATTTGCCGTTACTATTATTGGGCTTTATCATTGCGGTTCCATTGATTATCATCGCAGAAAAAAAACGTCAAATGCGCGCCGTGTTTTTGGCGTCTTTAGCGACCTTGGTGGCGGGATTGGTAGTTTTGGCGGTGGCTAGTCAGACCATCGTGGGTTTAATTATTGGGCTTGCGGTTTATTACATTGGCTTTAACAGCCTTGAGGCGACCATTCCGTCTTGGATTTCCAAACGCGCGCCCGTTGCCAACAAAGCGACGGCGATGGGTATTAATTCATCTGCACAGTTTTTGGGTGCTTTTGTGGGCGGTGCCATGGGCGGTATTTTGCTGACCAAACCGATGTGGCTGTCATGGACGGTGCTCGCCATTGTGACTATCATTGCGTTATTGTTTATCCTGCCGATTGCCGCCCCACCGTATTTGACCAGCCTAACGATTACCCTGCCAACAGGTATTGACACGACTGCATGGTCACAGCAAATTTTGGCGATTGACGGCGTGGATGAGATAGTAATGATGCCAAAAGAAAACATTGCTTATCTCAAACTGGATAAAGAAAAATTGACCGATGACACGCGACAGCATTTGTCACATCTTACCGGTCAGACGCTAGCAATTTGATGCAAAGTTTAGTAAAGTAATGGCATTGTACTTGCGCTAAATCT
Organism: Moraxella sp. CTOTU47724; assembly: GCF_032014955.1. NCBI lineage: Bacteria > Pseudomonadati > Pseudomonadota > Gammaproteobacteria > Moraxellales > Moraxellaceae > Moraxella > Moraxella sp. CTOTU47724. Next base: position 8,486 of record NZ_DALZSV010000029.1, on the reverse strand, counting down.
GCAAAGATTTGGCTAAAAACACTATAGCGTTATTGAGAAATTCATTAAGAAAGTTATCAAAAAAATCATCAAGGAAATTCTATGCGCGGCGTAAATAAAGTAATTATTGTAGGCAACCTTGGTTCAGATCCTGAAGTCAAACAATTTGCCAATGGCGGTAGCGTGACGCGTATCGCCGTGGCAACAAGTGAGCAGTGGAACGACAAACAAACAGGTGAGCGCCGTGAGCAAACCGAATGGCACCGTATTTCATTGTTTAATAAACTCGGTGAAATTGCAGCGCAATACCTACGTAAAGGTAGCCAAGTCTATATCGAAGGTAGCCTTCGCACCAATAAATACACCGATCAAAATGGCGTAGAGCGTTATGCCACAGAGATTCGTGCCGACCAAATGCAAATGCTTGGCACGGCAGGCGGCGTTCAAGGCGGTATTGCTAATAACAACACTGCTGGCACAACCTACCAAAACCAGCCCCAAGGTGGTTATAATCAAGTTGGCTACAACCAAGGTGGCAACCAAGCGCCCAATCATTTTGGCGGCTATCCAAACCAAAATAATACCCAAGCTGCGCCACAATCGGGTCAAAATGCAGGATTTGGCAATAACCCATTTATGAATGGCAACCAAGCGCCACAAGGGGCAAATACAGGAAATAATCCGCCTGCCCAAAATCCCCAACAAAATCCAGCCATGGCAATGCCAAAACCAGGCGCAGTTGATGATGATATCCCATTCTAGACTTTAATTTTTACTAGGTTTAAAAAAAATCCTTGCACAGTCACACTGTCGCAAGGATTTTTTATGCCGTTTTTTCTGATAGTAGCCTGCTAGTGAGGTGCAAGATTTAAGGTACGAGGTTTAAGGGTTACAAGGTTTAAGGCGCAGGGTTCGGGTGTAAGGTCTGCACCGCTTCGATATCAGCCAATACCTCTTGGGACAATACCAAGTCTACGGACGCGATATTGCTGGCTAGTTGCTCAATGGTGGTTGCCCCAATGATGTTGGCAGTCACAAACGAGCGGCTATTGACAAACGCCAGTGCCATTTGTGCCATATCTAGATTATGTTTTTTAGCGACTTCGGCATAGGCTTGGGTGGCTTGCTGCGCTTGCTCATTCAAATAACGGGTAAAATGGCTATAAAGGCTCAAACGACTATTGGCAGGCTTGTTACCGCCCAAATATTTGCCTGATAACACCCCAAAGGCTAGCGGTGAGTAGGCAAGTAGTCCAATTTGCTCGCGGTGACTGATTTCTGCCAGTCCCACTTCATACAAGCGATTGAGTAGACTATATGGATTTTGTATGGTGATAGGTCTAGCAAGCCCATGTTTATCGGCTTCTGCTAAGTAGCGCATGACGCCCCAGGGGGTATCATTGGATAACCCATAAGCACGGATTCGACCTTTGGTGATTTCATCATTGAGGGCTTCGATGGTTTCCAAAAATGGCGTCAATTCTTTGGTGTCTTGCTGCGCCATATTTTCTGTATAGCCGCGTTGACCAAAAAAGTTGGTCTGACGCTCTGGCCAGTGTAGCTGATAAATATCGATATGGTCGGTTTGCAAACGCTGTAGATTGCTATCTAATGCCGCACGAATGGTTTTTTTATCAAACTTGGTATTGCCATCGCGCAAAAAGTCATTGCGAGAGATTTTACTCGCCAATACCACCTCATTTCGCTTGCCTGTCTTGGCAAACCAGCTACCCATAAAGCGCTCGGTATCACCCTGTTTGTCTTTATCAGGGGGTGACGGATACATCTCAGCGGTATCCCAAAAGTTCACACCTTGGGCAAGGGCATAATCCATTTGTTCATGGGCATCCGGCTCGCTGTTTTGCTGTCCCCAGGTCATGGTGCCTAAGCAAATTTTGGAGACGCTATCGCCCAGTTGTGGCAATGTATCAAATTGCATGCTATTTTCCTTGTGTTTTGCATTATAGTTTTAACCAGCTTAGTGAGGTGATTGTAGCAAACTCATGGTGATAAAGTCGGTTGCAAATTGTAGTAAGTGCGGCAGGTAGCCGCAATAAACAGTCCGCCCAAAACAAGCCTGACAAAATTTTGATTTTTTATGGATTGACATTACAACGCAATAAAAATCAGTTATGATAAAGCGTTTCATTTTAGTTAGAAAAATATTCGAGTGTTGGCGCAGAGTGGGTTCAAAATTTTGCGCTAATGGCAATTTTTATCCTGCATGAATTATTTGATTGTTGGTTAAGCTGCTTGTGGATTGTGTCACTTTATTGATGTCAAAAATATTGGTGTCAAAAATCATTGTAAAAGGTATTTAAGTTTGGCAAATGTCAATTCATTACGTCCGACAAAACTATGGTGGCTGGTAGGTCTGGTTTTGCTTTGCTTAAGCTTGTTGATTCAGCTACCTGCAGCGTGGTTGCTGCAAAAATTTGCCCCAAACAACCCTTACTTGCAGCAAATATCCGGCAACCTTTGGCAAGGTCAAGCCAATTGGCAAATCAATGCACGCCCCAATACGCCGCTGGCGGGTAGTGTCGATTGGCGCTGGCAGCCGTGGCATTTATTGATGGGCAAACTGGGTCTAGCGGTCGATATCCGCTCTGGTAAAACCGACTTGCAAGGCGTGGTCAAATTCAATAAAACCAGCTGGCAAGCCAATGATTTTAATGGCAAAATCAGCCCTGATACATTGGCGCAGTTGGTCAGTTGGCAATTACCCGACACACCGATTACCATCAAAGAAGTGTCGATTGAAAAAAATAAGCAAGGCTATCAAACGGCCAAAGGCAGCATGAATTGGGCAGGCGGTGATTTGGGGTATCCCACAGGCGGCAAAACCTACCTGATTAAACTCCCCACCATGCAAGGCAACTTAAGCGCCGATAAAGCAATTGTCCAGCCAATAGCCGACAATGGTATTAATAATAGCAACAAGGCAGCGCAAGGTAAAAGCTTGCATTTAGCCCTTACTACACCGCAAGCCGAGCGATTGGGGGATTTTTATCTTGACCAAGATAATATGCTCGATGTGTCATTGACCCAGCGGCTGCTCAAAAATATGCCAGCGTACCAAGGCAAAGGGGCTGATGACAGTGTGGTGGTATCCATTCGTCAGCCTTTGACCAGTATGGGTAATTAGAGACGTAGCGATGATAGCAGATATGATAAAAGCCACCCAGCGCACCTCGTTGAGCCGTAAAACAACGACTGGTAAATTTGTGCCGATGGCGGTGGTAGAAAAACTGTATCCTTGGTTGCTATTGGCAGCTATTTTTTGGTTGGTGTGGCAATTAAGCCAAGCGATTTGGCTATTGGTTGCCCCGCCCAAACCCCCCGCACTCACCCCAATCCCCTTGCAGACGAACTTGGTCGCACAATCTGCCAATAGCAATGCGTTGGATTTTTTTGCTCAGCCAACTGCCCCGCAAGCACCGGCAGCGACACCCCCAGATATTAAAGTGGTGGGCGTGACCATTGCCACCCCGGAGAGTCAATCGTATGCAATTTTGACCGCCAATGGTAAAACCTTAAGCTATCGTATCAACGACATGATTGATGGCAGTGGTTATAAATTGGTTAAAGTCGCAGCCGATTTTGTAATAGTGGCAGATGCAAGCGGTCAAACCAGTAAAGTGCCATTTGGGCAACCGTTTTTTCTTGACCAAAGCGAGGCTATCAGAGCCAAAGCGCAAGCCAACGGTGCAGCAGGCGTGGGCAACGGCTCAAATATGGGACAAACCCCCACACCGAGCTTAGGCGGAGCTGCGCCACAAGCGATTGGCGGCGCGCCAGTGGCTACAGGCGATCCCCATGATCGAGAGGATTCTGCGCCCAATATTGCGCCGTCAAATGGTGCCAATACCTCGCCAAGCGGTGCATCGTCAGCCATTGGTGGGGCGATTCAAGGGCTTCAGCAAAATGCTTCAGGGTATCTAAGCCAAATGGGTGTGGCAGCAACAGGGCAAGGCTATTTGGTGACCGATGCGATGTCCGCAGGACTAAAAAACCGATTGGGGCTACAAACAGGGGATAAAGTCATCTCCGTCAATGGACAAAACGTGGGTCAAAACCCAACGCAAGATGCCCAGCTACTACGTCAAGTACAACAAGCAGGACAAGCGCAAATCCAAGTTCAGCGCGGCGACCAAGTCGTGACAGTACGCCAGTCATTTTGATAAAAGATAGTAAAAAGTTACAGACGTCATCGCTACGTGAGACACAAGTCGGTGATATGCGTTAAAAATTGATAAGGTTCATTATGAAATACCCAACCATGCTAAAGCCACTATTTTTGAGCACGACACTGGCTATGAGTATCATGCTTAGCAGTGGTCTGTCAGCTGCCCATGCAGCCACTGGCTATAAAGTGCATTTGCAGGACGCCGATATCAAGGCGTTTATCGACCAAATTGCTACCATCACGCAAAAGAACTTTGTGCTAGACCCACGCATTAATGGCAATGTGACGGTAATTTCAAACAAACCCTTATCCCGTCAAGAAGTGTATGACTTGTTTTTAGCCGTGATGAAAGTCAATGGTATTGTAGCGATTGATCGCGGGCTGACCACAGAGCTGGTCCCTGATACCGTTGCCAAGCAAGCAGGGGTGGACGTGGATTTGCGCGGTAATACCGCAGGTAGCCAAATGGCGACCCGCATCTATTATCTCACCAACACCAATGCCAATGATATCTTAAACGTCATCCGTCCGATGATGCCGCCGTATGCCAATGCCGCTGTGGTGCCAAATGTCAATGCGATTATCCTATCTGACCGCGCCGACAGCCTCAATCAATACGCAAAATTGATTAGCGATCTTGACAGCAATATGAATGACAAGCTGACCATTATTCCGCTGCGTCATGTCGATGCCAAGCGCATGATGGATTTATTAAGCTCACTGACAGGTACGGGCGGTGGTACAGCGCCAGCTGCTGCGGGTCAATCAGGGCAACCTGCTGTGGCATCAACCGGTGGCAGCCTGATCAATATCATTGCCGACCCGATTTCTGATAGGCTGCTCGTCAAAGGTAGTGCCGAGATGACAGCCAAAGTACAGCGAATGGTAGAGCAGTTAGACACCGTGCCAACGCAACGTCTCAGTGGGCTTCGCGTGTTTCGTCTAAAATATGCCAGTGCCACCCATATTGCAGAAATGCTACGCGGACTGCTTGCCTATCAATCCATCAATAGCTCAGGTGACCAAACCACCTTGCAAGCAAGCTCAATGTTTCAATCTAGTAGCGATACCAGTAATAACAGCGCAGCCACCACCAATACCGCAGCCTCACCCACAGGCTCACCGCTTAATACGTCCTCCACTAGCAACACAACGACTACGCAAAACAGCGGCTATCAAGGTAGACCTTTTAGTATTATCGCTGACCAAACCCAAAATTCCGTCATCGTCAATGCCAACCCAGAGTTAATGGTAGAAATCGAAAACGCTATTAATGAGCTAGATACCCGCCGTGACCAAGTGTTGATTCAAGCAGCGATTATGGAAATCTCAGGCAATGATACCCAGCAACTTGGCGTACAATGGGCAATGGGCAATGCCAATAGCGGCGTAGGGGTAATTAACTTCAATAACATCGGTGCATCCGCAGTAGGACTGGCATCTGAGATATTAAGGAAAACCCCAGGTACGGCAGCAGCCTCCGTGGCAGGCGCGCTGTTGGGGATTGGTACGAGTAAAACCGATAGTAACGGTAATCGTGAGTTTTATGGTGCGATTTTGCAAGCCATCAATAAAACCAACAATGCCAATCTGTTATCCATGCCCTCTATTTTGACGTTGGATAACGAAAAAGCCAATATTTTGGTAGGGCAGAACGTGCCATTTGTGACCGGCTCTTATACCACGGCAAGTAACTCATCAACCACGCCGTTTCAAACCGTGAGCCGTCAGGATGTCGGTATCAATCTTAATGTCATTCCGCATATTGGCGATAATGGTTCAGTGCGACTTGAGATTTCGCAGGAAGTGTCCTCCATTGTCGACGGTACCCTCAATAACGTGAGCGGTGTCGTCACCAACAAGAATTTAATCAAAACCACCATTTTAGCGGATAACCAACAAACCGTGGCATTGGGTGGTTTGATGCGTGATAACAGCACCTATGGTCAGCAAAAAGTCCCAGGATTGGGTGATGCGCCGATTATTGGTAATTTATTTCGCTCAAAAAGCAAAAACTCGGACAAAACCAATCTGATTGTATTTTTACAGCCGACCATTTTGCGAAATGGTAGCGCGGTGGCAAGCGTGACAGAAAAAAGCTTAGACGGTATTCGTACCATGCAACTGGTAATTGACAAAAACGGTACGCTCAAACAAATCCCACTTAATATCAATGCCATGTTCCCCAATACCAACAGGGTGCAAAATGGCATCAAATTGCCAACAGACGACTTGGTTACCCCAGCCGCGCAAAGTTTATCAAACACGCCAAGAGTGTATGCCAATGGTGTCGATATCGTCACGCCGGCGTCATCAAACGTGTCTCGCAAAGGCAGTTCATCGACCACAACTGTCACTCGCCCAGCGAGCAACACCGTCACCCAATCTACCGTTACCCAATCTAAAGCGCAGACAGGGCAGGGCGCAAAGATGGCTCAAACGCCTGTGGTGATTGCGACCCCGCCTGCGGTGCAGACCATCACCGTGACAAATCCCTAAAAATGTCCCATAATGCCAAGCATAATGATACTATTAAATACCCCTTAGGAGTAGGAGACTTGCATGGATAATCAGCAAACTAATGCAGTAAATACGATGAACCTTACCGAAAACTCACAAGGCACTTCATGGCAACTCATTGGGCTGTCACCAGCGTTGGCGGATTTAACCATTGATATTGATAAAAGCTTAAGCATCGGACGTAGCGATAGCAATGATTTGGTATTAGCAACCTCACAAATCTCTCGCCAACACGCCAAGATTAACCGTATTGGTGAGCAGCTGTATGTACAAGACTTAGGTTCAAGCAATGGTACCTTTATCAATGGTGAGCGTATCGGTACAGACGCGCATGCTTTGCAAGCCACCGATGAACTTGCTTTTGCCGACTTGGTATTTTTGGTGGTAAATGCCCCAGTCAACGCACTGGATGATGATAGTTTTCTCGATAGTTTACAAGACATTGAGAACTTCACACCCACCACTGACATTCATACCCAAACTGAATCGACTGCATCGGTTGAGCCATCATCACTGAACGCTGCAGCCAACACCGCGCCTGTGATAGATGTCGTTACCACGCAAGATTTTTTACCTAGCGAGCAGCTGACCAACACTCACGTCGAAAAATCCGTACCTTCTACACCGACAACAGTGGATGTAGCAAGCGTTGATAACTCACCATCGCCGCTACTCAATACGCCGGCTCAGACGCCTGTCGTCACTGAGGCAATACCATCACAGCCCGTTGTCCCATCCGTTCAGGTCTCAGCCGTTCAGCCAGCGCAACCATCGCCAGTTAGTACAGTAGAAGCTGATGCAATCAAACCTGCAGCAAAGAAAAACGCCACAGTCGCGATAATAATCGTGGTAATTATTGCGCTGATTATTGCATCCGTGTTGTTGATGTATTAGCGTTTAGGTAGCAAATAAGCGGTGCACAGCGCCTAAAATGGGGATTTGAATCATTAAATTTACGTTTTAGCAAAAAAAATGAAAAAAAACTAAAAAAACGCTTGCAAGATTAAAAATATTTGCTAAAATGCTCACCACTTTCAAGCGATACGCCGGCTTAGCTCAGTTGGTAGAGCAACTGACTTGTAATCAGTAGGTCGCCAGTTCGACTCCGGCAGCCGGCACCATCCTTTAACACATCGTGTTAAGCGTACCTTGAAAGACAACTATGGTGGGGTTCCCGAGCGGTCAAAGGGGACGGACTGTAAATCCGTTGCGAGAGCTTCGAAGGTTCGAATCCTTCCCCCACCACCATTTGCCTGCTATTGTTATCTGAATATTCCCTAATCACGTTAACAGTAAGTCCAGTATGCTTGGGCGGGTCGCATTGCGGGTGTAGTTTAGTGGTAGAACTTCAGCCTTCCAAGCTGATCGTGCGGGTTCGATTCCCGCCACCCGCTCCATTATTCTAAACCAAAGTTTTGCTCATATAGCTCAGAGGTAGAGCACTCCCTTGGTAAGGGAGAGGTCCCGAGTTCAACTCTCGGTATGAGCTCCAGTTTTATAGAAAATACATTGAGATAAACCAAAAAATAGTTGAGGCAGCACAGATGTGTTGCCTTTTGTTTTAGCAATAACAAAAAAGTTTACCCATAAAGATGAAGGCTATGGAAAAAACTTGAAATTTATGTTAAATTTGCTATTTTAGTGACCTAGCAACACTCAAATTGGCAACACCAGCACTGGCAATACAGATACACCAGTTGGTTTATAGCTTTGAGCTAGGGTATTGCTAACAGTTTAACAATGATCAGAGGATTAAATTATGGCAAAGGCCAAGTTTGAACGTACTAAACCACACGTTAAC
>NZ_DALZSV010000028.1:6523-29458 GCF_032014955.1 Moraxella sp. CTOTU47724 | reverse complement strand
GTTAACGTGTGGTTTAGTACGTTCAAACTTGGCCTTTGCCATAATTTAATCCTCTTTTGTTAATATTAACCCAATGTCTTAGGTCATTTACTTTATTATCAACGCTTATAGGTTATGAAAATTTGACCCATTAAATTTAACAGGTCAAATTAGCTAACTTATAATTTTTTTCAGTGTCGAATAGGATAGAAGAATTTGAGTGGTTTTAACAATCAAATTACCCATCAAATTTATTCGTCATCATCTTTATGAGTGAATTTTTTGATGATTTCATCAGCAACGTTACGTGGTGTCTCAGCGTATTTTGCAAACTCCATTGAGTAGGTTGCACGACCTTGAGACATTGAACGTAATTGGGTTGCATAACCAAACATCTCGGCTAGTGGCACTTCAGCACGGATTTGTTTAACGCCGCCAAACATGTCATCCATACCTTGCACCATACCACGGCGACGGTTTAAGTCACCCATGATATCACCCATGTAGTCTTCAGGTGTTTCAACTTCTACTTTCATAACTGGCTCAAGTAGAACAGGGTTTGCATTCATAAAGCCTTTACGAAATGCCATAGAACCTGCCATTTTGAACGACAACTCATCTGAGTCAACGTCATGGTACGAACCATCATACAGTGTTGCTTTAATACCAACGACTGGATAACCTGCAAGAACACCATTTTTCATACGTTCTTGAATACCTTTGTCTACCGCACCAAAGTACTCTTTTGGTACCACACCACCAACCACTTCTTCAGCAAATTCATATTCTTTGCCGTCAGCAGTATCAAGTGGCTCAAGACGTAACCATACGTGACCGAATTTACCACGACCACCAGTTTGGCGTACGAATTTACCTTCTTGTTCAACGGTAGTGCGAATCGTTTCACGGTAAGCTACTTGTGGTGCACCCACGTTGGCTTCAACGCTAAACTCACGTTTCATACGGTCAACAAGAATTTCTAAGTGAAGCTCACCCATACCGCTGATGATAGTCTGACCAGATTCTTCATCGGTGTGAACACGGAATGACGGGTCTTCTTTTGCCAAACGGTTAAGCGCAATTGACATTTTTTCTTGGTCAGCTTTGGTTTTTGGTTCCACTGCCAATGAAATAACAGGATCTGGGAATTCCATGCGCTCAAGGGTAATAATATTGTTTTCGTCACATAGGGTATCACCCGTGGTTACATCTTTTAGACCTACAAATGCAACGATGTCACCTGCGCGAACTTCATCCACTTCTTTTTGTGAGTTAGCGTGCATCTCAACGATACGACCAATACGCTCACGTTTCATTTTCACTGGGTTATAAACAGAGTCACCTTGTTTAGCAACACCTGAGTAAACACGTACGAAAGTTAAGTTACCTACGTATTTGTCATTCATGATTTTGAACGCAAGACCAGCAAATGGTGCATCATCCGATGATTCACGCGTCGCTTCAGTTTCGGCTTTGTCATCTAACACACCTTTGATCGCGTCAACGTCGTTTGGTGCTGGTAAGAATTCGATAACCGCGTCAAGCATACGTTGTACGCCTTTGTTTTTAAACGCAGTACCACAAAGCATTGGTTGAATTTCGCCCGCTAGGGTACGCGCACGTAAACCTGCTACGATATCTTCACGTGATAAATCACCTTCTTCTAGGTATTTATCCATCAACTCTTCTGAAGATTCAGCCGCTGCCTCAACCATGTTGCTGCGCCATTCATCGACGGTATCAACTAAGTCGGCAGGAATTTCTGCGTATTCAAATTTCATACCTTGAGAAGCGACATCCCAAATGATGGCTTTCATCTCTAGAAGGTCAACAACCCCTTCAAAGGTATCTTCTGCACCGATTGGCACAACCACAGGTACTGGGTTACCACCAAGACGTTGTTTTACTTGGTCAACAACGCGGAAAAAGTTTGCTCCTGTGCGGTCCATTTTGTTCACGAACGCAAGACGTGGTACTTTATATTTGTTTGCCTGACGCCATACTGTTTCTGACTGAGGCTGTACACCACCAACCGCACAGTAAACCATACATGCACCGTCAAGTACACGCATTGAACGTTCTACTTCAATGGTGAAGTCAACGTGGCCGGGGGTGTCAATGATGTTAATGCGATGCTCTGGAAATTGATGACCCATACCAGACCAGAAACAAGTCGTTGCCGCTGAGGTAATAGTAATACCACGCTCTTGCTCTTGTTCCATCCAGTCCATGGTTGCAGCACCTTCATGCACTTCACCTAGCTTATGGTTTTTACCTGTATAAAACAAAATACGTTCAGTTGTTGTCGTTTTACCCGCATCAATATGTGCAGAAATACCGATATTACGGTAGCGATTTAAGGGTGTTGTACGTGCCATAGTTAATTCCTAAGGACTAAAGATTAAAATTATTCCATTATCAATAAACAGTTATGTCTTAACATGAATAATAATTAGTTTTAACGTTTGATTGAAAGATCGACAACCAACTAGATAAAAGAAAGCCTTACTCTTGACATAAGTGCTGTATGATAAGAGCTTGCCATGACAAACGCATGACAAGCTTCTTTTTCAATATGAAATATTGGGCTGAATTTGCAAATTTCAAGTCACCCAATATTATCTATTTTATTATAAGCTAATTGCTACCTAGGTGATAGCAATCAGTATCAATTAGAAACGATAGTGTGAGAACGCTTTGTTTGCGTCAGCCATACGGTGAACTTCGTCACGTTTTTTCAGTGCATTACCTTTGCCATCAGCTGCGTCTAGCAATTCACCTGCTAAGCGTAAAGCCATAGATTTTTCAGAACGTTTTGCAGCTGCATCAACTAACCAACGCATTGCTAATGCAGTACGACGGGAGGGACGTACTTCCATAGGAACTTGGTAGGTAGCACCACCCACACGGCGAGCTTTTACTTCCACCATTGGGCGAACTCTTTCTAACGTATCTTCAAAAAACTGGACAGGATCAACGCCCGAGTTTTTTTCTACAACACGGTCTAATGCACCGTATACGATTGATTCTGCAACTGATTTTTTACCGTCAACCATTACATGGTTGATGAATTTAGCAAGTGTTTTGCTACCAAATTTAGGATCTGGTAGGATTTCACGGGCAGCGATGACACGACGTCTAGGCATGATAATTTCCTTGTGTATTCAGGGTAGTCTGGTAGCTAAGCGGTTGCTTTTCACCAGCCTTACTGCATAGTGTTGCAAAACTATAATCAACTATGCAAACAATGTTAAAAAATGGGGTAAAAAACGGCTAAAATTATGCTTTAGGACGTTTTGCGCCGTATTTTGAGCGGCCTTGTTTACGATCTTTTACGCCTGCACAGTCAAGTGCGCCACGAACGGTATGGTAACGAACACCTGGTAAGTCTTTTACACGACCACCACGGATAAGTACAACACTGTGCTCTTGTAGGTTGTGACCTTCACCACCGATGTAGCTTGATACTTCAAAACCTGACGTCAAACGTACACGGCATACTTTACGCATCGCTGAGTTTGGTTTTTTTGGTGTGGTAGTGTATACACGGGTACACACGCCACGGCGTTGTGGGCAAGCTTTTAATGCTGGCACTTTTGATTTTTCAGTAATGGTATTGCGACCTTTACGAATTAATTGATTTGTAGTTGCCATAAGGCACTCTCTCCCGTTTGTTGTCAAAAAATCTCTAAAAACCGCTAATAAGCTATTTTTAGGACAGCGTATTATAGAGATTTTTGTTGGTTTTATCAACTAAAAAATCACCTAGAAAATACAGATGGATAATGTAAATGGGGATTTTTAGAAAAATTTCAGAAAAGTAGGGGAAGGTAAATTATCAGATATCGTGCTTATCAAGCATACCAGGTATCAAGCCTACTGTGAATTGCATCACAACAGACTAAAATGAAAAAGACTAAAACTAAAAGAACCAATGCGCTAACCTTGAAAACCTTAAGAAACTTATCGGTTAAAAGTCAACGCATCGGTTCTAGCTCAGTTATTATTTATTGTTGTTATTCAATGATTCCAAAAAATTCAATTTAATGATGGTGATTTTAAATAATTGTAATTTTAAATTTCTTATTTTTTTTATAATTTTTTTAAATTAACAACGTGATGTACTGACATTTTATTTTTATTTATTGGGGTTATCATCGTTATTGGTTATTAAGCTTGTCATCCGTTGTTAAAGCTATTTTGCCAAATTTAAGCGGGTTAGTCTTTTTAGGTTTGGTGAATAACGTTGATATTGATAACTAAAAATGTGACGTTGCTGACGGGTTGTGTAAAAGTTTGTGTAACATGACTTAAAGTAACGAACTTTATCGTAACTAGCCTTAAATTAATAAGCACTAGCTAAAACTAATAAAAAAGGCAAAAGCCAGACAGCTAGCTTTTACCTTGTTATATGAGCGCAAAATTATTCTTCAGTCATATGCGTCAACTTTGGCGCGGGGGCAAATACCGACATCGCAATGTCAATCACTTCATTGATAATAATATTGTTGTAAGCCGTACCCAAGCCAACTGCAGTGAGTGGAATGACTTTATGTAAAAAACCGAAATTAAACTGCTCAATGTTAATATTAAACTGCGTCGATACTTCTTCTAGTTTGGTTAATACCCCCATCGCTGATTGCCTGTCTTCTTCGGCAAGTACTGCCGCTCTATATTCTTCAATCGATTGGTCGGTCATCGCTTCAAATATACCCAAGCCTGCCAGCAAGGTTTGCTTTTCTTGCAGTTTCTTGAGATCCACTTTAGCTAAAATTTCATAAGCAATGGCGATACCTTGTTGTCCCGTCAACGGACGGTCATAAATTGCACTAATTTGAAAAATCGTCCGTAAACACACCGCCAATAACCACATTGTATCTACCAAAATACCGGGTAAACCCGCCAAGTTACTAAGTCCACCTAGCGTGGCTAAAGCACGGTTTTGATCGCCAATACTACGAGCTAGGGCTTGTCGTTCACTAGCAACCAAAGTGTCTTTAAAACGCTCATCACGCGCCAAATCAAAATTCGCCCAATTTTGCGACAATTTACCGACTTGGGAAAAAACCGCATCTGTTGCTTTATCAAAGCTTGCCTTGGGAATTAGTGAAGTTGCCATTTTGCTATAGCTGCCAAATGGGGTTTTACCAAGTAGTTTTTTTGATAATTTAGGAATATGCTCATGAAACGCGTTTTTATCGTTTGATAAGGCTTGTTGAAGGCTGTCAAAATCAATATCTGCTAGGGGTTTGGTTTGTATCGTATCTTTTGCGCTCAGTTGTGCTAATTTGTGACCTAGGGCTTCAAAAACACGGCGGCTAATAGAAGTAGAGGCTGACATGAGAGTTATCCTTGATATTATGCTTTTTATTGGAAAATAATGTTGTAGTAAAACAGCGTAAAGAAAGTGACCGCACTTTTCAACTTTAATGCGTAAAGAGACGTTACACAATGATATCTTTTATCGATTTGTTTGATTGTTTCGCATATAACTAGGTTGGGCTAGGTTAGGTTAAGACAAGAAAACTAAAAATAGCTGTGATCAATACCATAGTGTAAGAAATATTTTGTAACATTTTTTGGGAAAAACTAGGCAGGTGAAATCCAGAGGGGTAGAATAGCGTGATATTTATCATCAATTGACTAAACCAAAAGGAATGGTATATGCAGCGCGTTGTAATCACAGGGGCAGGACTTATCTCGTGTATTGGTAATGACTTAGCCACAGTCAGTGAATCGCTACAGCAAGGCAAATCGGGCTTGGTATTTAATCCAATTTATCAAGAAAAAGGCTTCAAAGCCTGTGTCTCAGGTAGTATTGATGACGATAACCTAGATACTTCGCATATCGATCGCAAACTTAAACGCTTTTTGTCAAAAGCCAGTTTATACGCCTATTTAAGTGCGCTACAAGCAATCGAGCAAGCAGGATTGTCATTAACAGATATTGCTCATAACACTAATATCGGCGTGGTAGCAGGTTCGGGTGGGGCATCGAGTGCCGATGTGGCGGCAGCGGTTGATGCAATGCGCGAAAAAGGCTTGCGCGGTGTCGGCGCAATGGCAGTGCCAAAAACCATGGCAAGTACGGTATCAGCCAGTGTTGCAACGGGGTTAAAGATTGGCGGGGTTAGTTACTCTATTGCCTCAGCTTGTGCGACCTCAACGCATTGTGTGGGCCATGCCATGGAGCTGATTCAATTGGGTAAGCAAGACATCGTGATTGCAGGCGGCGGCGAGCAAGAAGACTGGACACAATCTTGTATGTTTGATGGCATGGGTGCGATGAGCACACAATATAATGACAAGCCGCAACTCGCCAGTCGCCCTTACGATGCAGATCGAGACGGCTTTGTGATTGCAGGCGGTGGTGGTATGGTCGTGGTTGAGAGCCTAGACTCTGCGAAACAACGCGGCGCGACTATTTTGGCAGAGATTGTTGGCTATGGTGCAAGCTCTGATGGTGCGGATATGGTGGCACCCAGTGGTGTGGGTGCGGTTAATTGTATGAAGCAAGCGCTTAAACAAGCAGACTTAACCACGGTTGACTATATCAATACTCATGGTACCAGTACGCCGATTGGCGATATTACTGAGCTGGAAGCGATTCGCCAGGTGTTTGGAAGTGAGTTGCCACCCATTAGCTCGACCAAATCAATGACAGGTCATAGCTTGGGTGCGGTAGGGGTGCAAGAATTGATTTATTGTTTGTTGATGCTCAATCAAGGCTTTATTGCGCCCAATATCAATATTGAAAACTTGGATGAAAAAGCCAAAGATTTTGATATTGTGCGTGAGAAACGGGATGCAAATCTTAATACGATTATGACCAATAGCTTTGGCTTTGGTGGTACCAATGCAAGTTTAATCATCAAAAAGTTTGTTGAATAAATACTGATGGACCGTCATAATTGATTAAAAATAGGCGATGACAGTTACCCGATTGTCATCGCTTTTTTGACGCTACATATAATCATAAAGGTAAAGCATGTACTCAATGCCAAGTTTACAACATCTTGCGCCCTCTCAACTCATCACCCTGTTACAGCAGTTTAATGCGACCAATAATCATGCAATCTATCCGATTTGGCTCGATAACGAGGGTCAAAATGTTATCGGTTTATTGCCAAAAACAATTTTTGAAATACATTCTCAAAATCAGCTTACCCAAAAGCAACGTCAAAATTGCTCATTCGATGATGTTGGGTACTGTGATACTGTGATTAACACTGGTGCTGATACTGCCACTGATAGGGCAACTAAGGGTATTGATATTGGCGAATTAACTGCTGTGCTTGAGGCTTATCAACACCAGCAGCTATCATCTAAGCAGTCTGCTATCCAACATACCGCTAATGTGGGCTACCAAGATGGCCTGATGGGGTTTATTAGCTACGATTTATCAGCGCATCATTTAGCAAATGCAAACCATGTGCAAGCAAGTGCAACTCACGGGGAAGCCAGTTACTTAACGCCCAATCAGCCGCAACTATTTTTGGGACATTATGATATTTATTTGACCTATCAATACGGGAAGTGGCATTTACATACCACCACTGAGGAAGCCATGGCGCAAGCCGTCACCATCGAAAACTGGCTGAATAATTTAGTCAGTGACGCCAACCTTCCTACACCAAAGCCGCTTAGCTTGTCACCTTTATGGCAAAAATCTGCGTACCACCAAGCTTTTAACAAAATCCAAGACTATTTAAAAGCAGGGGACTGTTACCAGATTAATCTTACTCAGTGCTGGCAAGGTGAGTTATCCAATCAGCAGTTGGTGGATTATCTGCCAAGCTTGCATCAATCGACTAACGCCCCGTTTGCAGGCTATCTTGGGTTAAACAATTTTGAACTACTAAGCTGCTCGCCCGAGTTATTTTTTACTTTTGCCAACAATGCCCAAGGCGAAAACTGCATTATTACCAAACCGATAAAAGGTACACGCCCACGCGGACAAAACGTAGCCGCTGACCAAGCCAATAAAAATGAACTTGCCAGCAGCGAAAAAGACATCGCTGAGAATGTCATGATTGTCGATTTGCTGCGCAATGATTTGGGCAAATATGCCAAGACTGGGACAGTAAAAGTCCCAAAACTGTTTGATATCGAAAGTTTTAGCAATGTGCACCATATGGTGAGTACCATCACTGCCACACTCAAAGATGACATTAGCCCTTGGACGGTATTGTTTGAAAGTCTGCCCGCTGGCTCGATCACTGGTACACCCAAAAAGCGCGCGGTAGAAATCATCAATGAATTGGAAGCCAAACCGCGAGGGGCTTACTGTGGTACGATAGGGTATCTCAATTTTGATGGCACAGGGCAATGGAATGTGCTGATTCGGACGCTACAAGCTTTAGATAATAATGTCAGTCTGTGGGCAGGCGGCGGCATCACGATTGCATCAGACTGTGAGGCAGAATACCAAGAATGTTTTGATAAAGTAGGAAATTTATTAAAAATATTACACCAGTAAAGTTACAACAACCTGCCATCAAGTGCGGTATTGAGTTCAGCCGCACTGATGGGCGCGCTTTCGTCCTCAAATGGATTAAACACTAGCTCAATATCATAAAAGGCGATATGGGTATCCACAATCGCCAATTTTTTGCGACCCAATTGCTGGCTAAATGCCAATAACTGTGCTTGATGAGCAAAGCGATAAGTCACCACCTCGCCTGTTTCGATATTTTGGCATTTGATAAAAAACTGCATGCTAGGGTCACTCACAGCGGTCAAACCAAATTTGTTAAGGTATCTAGTAAGCGTTGGTTTTGTTCTGCCGTACCGATGGTGATACGCAAATAACTGCTAATTTTTGGTTTGTTAAAATGACGAACAATCACCCCTTGCGCCCGCAGTTTCTCAAATACCTGTATGGTTTCCCCCATTGAAGCAGGTGGTTTGGCAAACACAAAGTTGGCTTGTGAAGGTAAAACAGTAAAGCCTAATTGGATCAAAGCTTGAGTGACATCATGGCGTAGTGCGATAACTTTCTGGTTGCAAGCAACAAAATAGTCGTTATCTTGTAAGCTAGCAACCGCGCCTGCTTGGGCAAGACGATCTAGGGGATAGCTGTTAAAACTATTTTTATACCGATTTAACGCTTCAATGAGTGAGTGGTTGGCAAACGCCATGCCGACACGCAGCCCTGCTAATGAGCGAGACTTTGAAAAGGTTTGGGTCACCACTAGGTTATCATATTTGTTAATCAAACTGACCGCAGAGGCATTGGGTGTGTCTGCAAAATCAATATACGCTTCATCAATCACAATGACCGCATTGCGATGTTCTTGAAGGAGTTTTTCGATATCCGCCAGCGGCAAAAGCACGCCAGTTGGCGCATTGGGATTGGCAATAATAATGCCACTGCAAGGGCGGCGATAGTCATCAACATCAATGCTAAAATCGGCTTTGAGCGCAATGGTCACCAAATCCACATGGAAAGTATCGGCATACACAGGATAAAAACTGTAACCAATATCAGGGGTTAATACCGAACGGTCTTTGACAAAAAAACAAGCAAAAATATGCGCCAAAACTTCATCAGAGCCATTACCGACAAAAATTTGATTGGGGGCTACCTGATAAACTTGTGCCATTACCGCACGTAGTTCATCCGATTCTGGGGCAGGGTAACGCTTTAAATGATCGGCTTGATTGAGCAAAACTTGTGCGATGGCTTCAGCGACTTTGGGAGAGGGTGGAAAAGGGTTTTCATTGGTATTAAGCTTACACAGATTGTCATGCTTGGGCTGTTCACCCGGTGTGTAGGGCGTTAGGTTGCGAATCAAGGTGCTCCACAGTCGAGTGTTAATTTCGGGCGTTGCATCTGCGTTTGAAGTAAGCGTATCCACCATGACAAATCCTTACAAGATAATCAATGTGTTAAATCAATGTGGCTAGTCAATTTGCTAAGTCAATTTACCAAATCAAGTTACCAAGTCAAATTACCAAGTCAATGCGCCAAAGGCTGGCACAAACAATACATAGTAGCATAAATTGGCTAAAAATTTATCTACCGCAGCCCACTGATCTCATAAAATTTGGGCTAACGGTTGAGCAAGACGGATAGACAGTGAATTTTTAGCCGTTATGTGAATAAACCGTGCGCTGGCTTGACGAATGTGTTAAAAGATAACCTTTTAAATCAAGCCTGTTAAACCAAGCACCTTAGCTCAAGCTTATTAAATCATTCTTGATAATAAGTTACCTAGTTAAAACTTTGGAAGATGTATGAAATTCTCAGCGTCGCAATCGAGCGAGTCCAATATTCACCCTGCTGCTAATGCGTCTCAGATGCCGGTGGCGACTGCCCCGAGCAAGGCATTGATTGTCACGGTAGTCATTGCCATTTTACTGCTCGCTATCAATATGCGCGCGCCGATTATTGGATTTGGTGCGGTAGCAAAACTGGTTCAGCAGGATTTGGGGTTAACGACCAAAACCATTGGTTTGATTGGTACGATTCCTGTCATGGCATTTGCATCGAGTTCGTTTGTTGCGCCTATGCTGTCACGGCGTATTGGCTTAGAAAACACCATGATTTTGGCAACCAGTTTGCTTGCTATCGGTATCTTTGTGCGAGTGGCGCATCCGCAATTAGGGTTTTTGCTAGCGGGCACGGTGCTGCTATCGTTGGCGATTTCACTCGGCAATGTGTTAATCCCTGCCGTCATCAAAAAATACACCCCCAATCACATTGGGCTTGTGATGGGAAGCTATTCGATGTTTTTGTCGGTGTTTGCTGGCTTTGCGTCAGGCATTGCGATGTGGCTTGTCAGCTTGTCCAATTGGCAATTTGCACTGGGGGTATGGGGCTGGGTCTCTGTGGCAGCGGTAGCGGCTTGGCTAATGGTCGCCCATTTGCGGCTTCGGCAAAAAATTAGCAGCCATGATGCTCAAGTCATTAATCAAGCGGTTGCCGAAGCAGGACAACTAAGCCGAAAATCAGTCTGGAAAATCCCGATGGCATGGTGGATTAGTGCGTTTATGGGTTTGCAATCACTAATTTATTATACGCTCGCCAGTTTTTTACCGTCGTTACTCATTGATAAAGGGCTGAGCAAAGCGCAAGCAGGCAACGTGGGCATGGTGTTTCAATTGGTCGCTTTTCCTTCGATTTTACTGTTGACCAAATGGGTCTCTAGTCAGTGGAATTTACGCACGTTAGCGTTACTTGCCGCAGTGGGAAACTTGGTGGGTGTGTTTGGTTTTGGGTTTTTGCCCCTGCAAGGCTGGGTATGGGTTTGGAGTATTGCATCAGGCTTTGGATGTGGGGTGATTTTTACCTTATGCATGATGATTTTTACCTTAAAATCAAAGGATAGTCAACAAGCCGCTGAACTGTCGGGGATGGCACAAACCGTGGGTTATAGCATCGCCATAACCGGTCCGATTGTGACAGGGTGGCTTAAAGACTTGAGTCATACTTGGACGCTATCGATGGGGTTTTTAACCATTTTAATGGCGCTTAATTGTGTGTTTAGTTGGTTGGCAACGCAAAACAAAGCGATTGAATAGCGAATAAAAGTTTAAGATAACTTTCAATATTTTACCCGGTATTTTTATGTTAAAGGCTTGTGTATCTTTCAGCTAAATTGAGTAAAAAATCCTGTTTATTGCCAGCTTTTTATCTATACTGTGAGCGTCATTACCAATGCAATTAACGGTAACTAACCGCAATATTATTGGTAATGCTCTGTTTTATCCCTAACAACTATATAGCCAATCTTGGTAGCCAATCATGAGATAACTCATGTGATAACGTTGTCTAGTCAAGATTAGCCATCTTATAAAATTAGCCACAAAAAAAATCATCCGAGGAAAATAATATGTCAAACGATAAACGTATTTCAGACGCAATGGAACAAGCGTTAAACAAGCAAATGATGGAAGAAGCCACACAAGCGCAGGCATATATTGCGCTAGGCAGTTGGGCGGAAGTGAACAATTATCCAGGTATTGCAGATTTTTTCTACAAGCATTCGGCTGAAGAACGTAATCATATGTTCAAGTTTTTAGCTTATATCAACGAGCGTGGTGGCGAAGCTAAAATTGAAGCGATTCCCGCACCGCGTGACAACCCTGTCAGTCTTGAAACCTGTATCGAAGATGTCTGGCAACATGAGTTAGAAAACTCAAAAAAAATCTATGCACTTGTGGACCAAGCCATGGCAGAGCGCGATTGGGCAACGTTTAATTTCTTACAATGGTTTGTCAAAGAACAAATCGAAGAAGAGGCGTTAATCAATAACCTACGTGATAAATTTGCCTTGGCATCAAAAGATAAGGCGGATAACCAAAGCTTCTATGAGTTGGATAAAGACATGGCATCAGCTTCTCAAGAAGGTGATTTGCCACGGGAAAAATCGGTGGAATAATTTTTGCCATCATAAAAAAAGCTGAGAATCAATCTCAGCTTTTTTTGTACTTCATTATTATTTATTTCAGTTTTTACTTCAGTGGCAGCTTAGCGTTTTAAATTAACTTTTTAAACTAATGTCACTGGCATCGACTGGCAATTGATTGGGTTTTAACGCCACTGGCTGTGATACCAATGCGGCTTTAAATACTTCATCAATCGTTTCTACTGGCTGGATGCTTAAGCCTTGTTTGACATTGTCAGGAATATCAACCAAGTCACGCTCATTGGATTTTGGAATCAACACGTGTTTGATACCGCCACGATGCGCTGCAAGCAGTTTTTCTTTCAAGCCACCGATACGCAGCACTTTGCCACGCAAAGTCACTTCGCCTGTCATGGCAATATCGGGGCGAATGGCAATACCTGTCATCGCAGAGGCTAACGCAAGCGTTAACGCAATACCGGC
Organism: Moraxella sp. CTOTU47724; assembly: GCF_032014955.1. Taxonomy (NCBI): domain Bacteria; kingdom Pseudomonadati; phylum Pseudomonadota; class Gammaproteobacteria; order Moraxellales; family Moraxellaceae; genus Moraxella; species Moraxella sp. CTOTU47724. The sequence continues at coordinate 16,643 of NZ_DALZSV010000028.1, read as the reverse complement.
AGATGGACCGTCTTTGGGAGTCGCACCTTCTGGCATATGCACGTGTATATCTGTGCCTTTGAGCTTATCATAGCTGACGCCTAAGCTATCAGCACGGGCACGAACCACCGTCATCGCCGCACGAATTGACTCTTTCATCACATCGCCTAGTGAACCTGTAAAACTCAGTTCACCTTTACCTTGCACCGCAACCGCTTCAATGGTCAATAGCTCACCACCGACTTGTGTCCAAGCCAAACCTGTGACACGACCGACTTCAGGTTCTTGCTCCGCCAAGCCATAATCGAATTGGTACACACCCAAGTAATCAGCGACATTTGAACTATCGACCGTTAATTTGTGTGCCGCGGTTTTATCTTCCGCTTTGTCTTTGCCCGATGATTCAACATTTTGTTTCACCACTTTGCGGGCGATTTTGTTGATTTCACGTTCAAGGTTACGCACACCTGCTTCACGGGTATAACGCTGTACGATCGCTTTGATTGCCTCATCGGTGATATCAATTTCAGTATCACTTAAGCCATTTTGTTGAATCGCTTTTGGTACTAAGTATTTATCCGCGATGCTGATTTTTTCATCTTCGGTATAGCCGGGCAGACGAATCACTTCCATACGGTCAAGTAGGGCAGGCGGAATATCCATACTATTGGCGGTACAGATAAACATCACTTGTGATAAGTCTAAATCCATATCCAAGTAGTGATCGTTAAAGCTATGATTCTGCGATGGGTCTAACACTTCAAGCAACGCTGAAGCAGGGTCACCACGAAAGTCTTGCGCCATTTTATCGATTTCATCGAGTAAAAATAGCGGATTTTTTACGCCCACTTTTGAAAGTGATTGTACGATTTTACCTGGCATAGCGCCGATATAGGTACGTCGGTGCCCACGGATTTCAGCTTCATCTCGCACGCCGCCCAATGCCATACGGATAAACTCACGACCTGTCGCACGGGCAATAGATTCACCTAAAGAAGTTTTACCCACCCCAGGCGGACCTACTAAGCAAAGAATCGGACCTTTTAAGGTATCCACGCGAGATTGCACTGCCAAGAACTCCAAGATGCGGTCTTTCACGTCTTGTAAACCATAATGGTCAGTGTCAAGCACGTCATGGGCTTTATTGAGGTCGATTGAGACATCACTGGTTTTGTTCCAAGGCGTATCTAAAATCCACTCGACATAGTTACGTACGACCGATGATTCAGAAGAGGCAGCTGGCATGGTTTTGAGCTTACGAAACTCATTTTCTGCTTTTTTACGCACCGCTTCTGGCAAATCGGCTTCCGCTAAACGTTTTTCTAGCTCAGCAATGTCGTCATCTTCATAATTCTCACCGCGTTCTTCATGAAGGTCAGAAAGCTCAGATTTTATCGCTTTCATTTTTTCATTTAAGAAATACTCGCGCTGGTTGTTTTCCATCTGGCGACGGACCGCTTCTTGTAATTCTTGCTCGATATTGTGCTCAGCACTTTGCTGAATCAAATAGTCTGACAACTCTTTGATATGCGCAGTCAAATCATCGACTTCCAAAAAGTTTTGTTTAATCGATAAATTGAGTGAGACACGCGTCGCAATGAAATATACCAATTCTTCAAGCGAGTTGATACGCTCAGCCACACGAATCAACTCGCGTGAGTTACGTAGGCGATTTTCGGCATATTTGCTAAACAGAGCAACTAACGCTTCTTTGTGCGATTTTTGCGTTTTAGCCGTCATATTCACGGTGATAGGCGCTTTTTCAAAATCGGCAAGTAATACCGCTTCTTCCTCATCAGTGTCTTGAATGTCGACTAATTTGGCACGGTACAGACCTTCAATCAGCACTTTGATGCAATTTTCGTCATTTTCATGTGGCATGGTATTGACGACACGGCACACCGTACCATATTCAAATAGATTGCTGGCATCAATGTCTTCAGATAGTGAGTCTTTTTGTGCCACCACCAATACTTTATTGTCAAATTCGTTTTGCGCAAGCTCGACTGCTTTGACTGAGGGTGCGCGACCCACAAATAAAGCAATTTGCATTTGTGGATACACCACAACATCACGTAAAGCTAACAATGGTAGCGTGGTGAATTCTTGCGATTCAGATGATTCTGGATTTGTCATTAAAACATCATCTTGCATATACTATGTCCCCTTAAATAACACAACAAGCAACTGACCATTTGTGAGCAAATGATGGCTTGCTGATAGACTTAAAAATATAAATGGCGTCAATGCAAAAAATTGCAAGGCTAGCGATTCAAAGGGGGAAAAAACAACGAACCGAGTGCGATAAAATGATAACAAAGTGCTAAAAATAACCACTGCAATCCTAGACTTAGCCTAATGCCGCTGTGATATTGATGTATCCTTAGCTAATTTTTTAGGCTAGTTTATATGTCTCTAATTTATGCGTGTCTAATTTATATATATCTAAAAGTCGTCCAAGTCTTCAGAATTCACTCGGGTAAAGGCATCAGCTTGGGTTAAAAGTTGCGTTAACCTAGCGGGATTCATGACACTGGCAATTTCTGAATTGCTTAATTCACCGCTTGATGGGTATAAGGGTTGATGGACTTGGCTAGTGTCGGTATGGGTATCGCTATCAATATTAATCTCAATATCAGCATCATTGTCGGTTATGGCAGGTGAGGTCATCACCACATGTTGAAACAGGGAGTTGTCATTTTTTTGCATGGGATTGTTCCACCAAATAGCGTCTAAATAACCATAGTTTACTCGGCGTGATTAAGGCATCAAGCTTGATATCCCAAGGATTGCTGTCAAGTTTTTCAACCAATTGAAAATCATAAGCCCAGCCAATTTTAAGCGGTTTGCTTTTAGCTTTGGCTAAGGTGCGGTCGTAGTAACCGCCACCCATACCCATACGATTGCCAATTTTATCTGCTGCCACTAGCGGCATAAACAATACATCAAGCGCCGCTACGTTAAGCATTTTTCCTTTCTCAGGTTGGCGCATACCTAGCGGGTGTTTGGGTAGGCGAGATTGTCGCCAAGTTTTTTGGCTAAATTGGATAAATACCAGCGGCTGATGTTTGCCAGTGACGACAGGTAAATAAATACGATAACCGCGCTGTCTCGCCCAATCCATCAGCGGTTGGGTAGGCATTTCCCCAAAGGCATCTGCAAAAATCCCGACCTTGACGTTTTTGCCAGTTAAAGCAGGATGCTGTAGTCGGTTTAAACTTCGTCGTGCTTGATAAGCCGCACGATTACGGTGGCGCTTGGATAAGCGTAATCGTTGTTGACGTAACTGTTTACGCAAGTGATGAGCATTCATAGATTCATAGCGATAATGGATTGGTTATATACTACATTTAAGCCATTGATAATAAATCAAAATCAAAAAAAAGCCAAATAGCTGATTTGGCTGATTAGGTTTAGTTGCTTAGCTATTTATTCACTTATTTATTTGTTTAGACACCCAAATATCATATCGCTAGTGTATAACCCATAACAAGTGTTCACTACCTGTTATTATATGTTAAGCCATTGCCTTTGAAATCGTTGAAAAATAAAGCATTTTTGCGACTGGCAATACTGGATTTTAATAGCCCTACAGACTCAAACTTAACCAGCAGCGCCTGTAAAAGATGATATGATGGCTGACAATAAGGATGACGGTTTATGTATACGTCTTTAAATTTTTATCTCAAGTCCAATTACCAAAGTTTGACTTGTAAGTTAGCTAGTTTGTGGTTTATGTTGCATTTTTTTTAATTGCTGTGTTAATAACTTAGGAAAGATTCATGGATGCACTCAGTATGTTGCTTGAAGATATACATTTGTATCAAACTCAGTATCACTATATACACGCCACTGGGGAGTGGTCGTTTGAGTTAGATAAAAAAGATTGTATCGTGTTTTATTTGGTTACCACAGGTGGGATCAGTATTAAGGTCGATGATGTATATCGCAACGCACGCGCGCGCGATGTGGTCATGGTGCCAGGCGGCAAAAAACACCTTATTTGTGGTGTGGGGCAATCGGATATCCCATCAATTGATATTGCCCCGTTATTAAGCAACCAGACTGTTGAAACTATCTACTTGGGTAACCCGGTCATTCATAGCAAAGGTGATGAGCCAGCGCAAACAACTGAAATGGTGGCGATTGTGTGCCATTACGATCGAGAGATTACGCGCCCGTTACTCAGCGCTTTACCAGAAATTTTGCCAGAAAGCGAATCAAACGATGAGCAAAAAATGATTATGCTTGATTTGGGGGTCAAATTTTTGGCATTAGAGTCTGAGCAGAACCGACTTGGCAAAATGACCATTATCAATCGTATCGCCAGTATTTTGATGATTGAGTGTGTACGCAATTATATTGAGGATTTGCCCGAAGCGACGGATAATTGGCTAAAAGCTGTGAAAGACCCTTACCTTGCCAAGGCGTTGGCAGTCATGCATGATCGACCTGAGACCAATTGGACCATTCATAAGTTAGCTGAAGTCGCCGGGATGTCACGCAGTAGTTTTGCCGAACATTTTCGTGAGGTGGTGGGGGTGCCGCCGTTAACTTATTTAACCGACTATCGACTTCGTCTTGCCGCGCGTTATTTACGACTACAAGAAAATAGCATTAGCCGTATCAGTGAGTTAGTTGGTTATGCCTCCGATAGTACCTTTAGCCAAGCATTCAAACGCGTCTATAAAATGTCACCACGAAAATATCGCCAGTCGTTTCGAACCGATGATGTGCATTTTGCTGACAGCTTGAGCGAGGAATGAGTCAGTAGTCGAAAACCCTGATTAACCACAAAAAAGCAGGTTTGCTGCGGTTTTGTGGTTATCGCCACTAAGAATGCCCAGTCTATTTTCATAGCAATATCTGTTAGGTTATGTCGACAGGGGTATGATATAGTGACAAGCACTGTCCCATATTTTATCAGCTGCGATTGCCAACATGGAAACTTCAACTACCAAAGGTCAACCTGTCGAAGCACATGGCTTGCACATCAAGCCCAATCCAGAACACCCTGCGATGGACCATCGTGGTGTTAATTCAATGGATGTTACTAGCCAATACACGGCCGTGTTTCATGCCCAAGAAAATGCGGTGACCCAGTATTTTGAGCACTCCCAACCCCACCAACTGTTATTTTATATATCCAGTAAAAAATCCCAGTTTATTGAAACTAAAAAATTGCAAGTCGCCAAATATTTAAATATGCGCGATAATGTTGGGCTGATGCAACTGCAGCATTTGTTCAATAATTTACATATCGTCGATGATTTGGTGATGTCAATTAGCCATCATTTACCGCCGCAGCGACCGATTGGTTGGCAGCTTGTCAGCCAAAACAAAAATTTAATGAACTTACCAACCGTAGGCTTGATGCCATCATCAGCTGAATTTCGCGGTCTTGAGCATAGTTTGGCGGCGACCGTGATTCAGTTTTTGGGGGTGGCATGCTATCACAATGACCGGGGTTATTTTGTGGGGCATATTTTAGGTTATCTATTTAGTTGTTATTATTTTGCCCATCTCGGTGTCAACTATTCAGTCACCCCATTAAAAGAGGCGGCGATTCCCAATTACCCTTACCAAGTCATCAATGTGGCAGAATTGGTGAGACTATTGCAATCACTCGATGAGTCGCTCAAAGCGCAAGTTTATCAATTAGCCATCTATTGTGCGCAAATCAGTGAATACGCGGTTGATAAACGAATCGAGAAAATGCTGATTACCGAGGTCAATAGCTTTAACAAACAAGACTTGCGCGATGAGCTATCGGTATTGGTACAATATGATTCTAATGAAAACGAGTCTTTATTTCAGCCTATTAAGCCTTTAAAATAACGCTAATCTTACCCGTTGGGAACTCACATGCCCGCATTTCAGTATAAAGCCATGGATACCCAAGGCAAGTCACACCAAGGTATTCTTGAAGCCGATTCTGCTAGGCTAATCCGCCAACAACTGCGCGATAAAAATTTACTGCCTGTCGAAGTCTCACCTGTACAAAAAACCGATGTCAGTCGCAACCGATTGTGGCAAAAAGGGGTGGGCGCGTATGATTTGGCATTAATCACCCGCCAATTGTCGGTGTTGTTGGCAGCGTCGATACCGATTGAACAAGCGTTGCAAGCGATTGCTAGACAAAGCGAAAAACCGCATGTCAAAGCGTTGATGCATGGCGTGCGTGCCAAAGTATTGGAAGGCTATAGCCTAGCGAGCGCGCTACAAGACTCGGGTAATTTTCCAGCGATTTATATTGCCACCATTGCCGCAGGTGAGCGCTCAGGGCATTTGGATTTGATTTTAAACCAGTTAGCCGATTACACCGAAAATCGCTTTGCCATGCAAAAAAAGGTACAAGGCGCGATGGTGTATCCGATAATCTTGCTGCTCATGGCGGTGGCAGTGGTGGTGGGCTTGATGAGCTTTGTCGTGCCAAAAATTGTCAAAGTGTTTGAACAATCCGAGCAAGCGCTGCCCTGGATCACCCAAGTGGTGTTGGCATTGTCTAATATTTTAACCCAATGGTGGTGGCTGATATTAGGCGGGCTAATCGGTGCGGTGTTTTTATTTGTGAAGTTTGTTAAAACAGCGGCAGGCAAAGCCGCTTTTGACCAATTTGTCTTGCGCTTGCCGGTGTTTGGCAGATTATCGCGAAATCTGAACGCATCACGTTTTGCCAGTACGTTAGCGATTTTGGTACGCTCAGGGGTGCCGTTGGTGGAAGCACTAGCCATCGGCGCGGCAGTCACCACCAATACCCATATCAAACATACCATCGCGCGCGCCACAGAAAAAGTCACCGAAGGCGCGAGCCTATCAAGCCAGCTTGAGCGCAGTAATTATTTTCCGCCGATGATGGTACAAATGATTAAAAGCGGCGAGAATTCAGGCGAGCTTGATGACATGCTGACGCGTGCAGCAGCGATGCAGCAAAATGAAGCCACCAATATGATTAGCACGCTATTGTCACTACTTGAGCCGCTGATGTTAGTGCTGATGGGCGTGATTGTCATGACCATTGTGATGGCAGTGATGCTACCGATTATCAATATGAATGATTTGGCAGGGTAAACCCTAAAACCGCCAAACAATTAATCGCTAAATAATTAATGGCTAAATCATCCGACAAAATTAACCAAATCGGTATGCAAATTGTCAAAAAAGCCGTGTAAAATCCTAACAATTTATCAAAAGCGCTAAAAATCTAAAAAATGGAAATTCGTATGTGTTGTGCTCATGTATCAAAAAATCGTCAAGCGGGTTTTACCTTAATTGAAGTCATGGTGGTGATTGTCATTTTGGCAATTTTGGCCGGTCTGGTGGTGCCTAAAGTGGTGGGTCAAAGTGACAAAGCCCGCGTCAAAACCACCGAAACGGCTTTATCCAACACCTCAAATGCCATTGATATGTTTAAAGTGGACAATGGTCGCTATCCCACCACCCAAGAAGGATTAGAAGCCTTAAATAAGCCACCACAAGGTGCCAAAAACTGGCCAGAGGGCGGGTATATTAAAGGCGGTTTCCCTAAAGATGGCTGGGATAATGAGCTACAATACGTTATCCCAGGTACCGAAGGCAGAACCTATGATTTGTTCTCACTGGGGGCTGATGGTAAAGAGGGTGGTGAAGGTCAAGACGCAGACATTTTTGCTAAGTTATAAGTTTGGTGTTTTCACTGGGTTAACGAAATCAGAGTCACGCACTCTGATTTTTTTTGCTAGGTTTTTGCACAGGGATTAGCTAAAATTAGCCGTCATAGTATAATTACGTGGCTTAAAACGTATAAAGTCTGAAACGTATAAATCTGAAACGTATAAATTTAAAACCTGTGAATTTAAAACATATGAGAAGTTGTCTTTGAAAAATATATCCCCTATGCCTACGGCCTTGTTTTGTTTTCGAACCGTGAGTCGTCATGTCTCTTTGCTTGGCACGCTACTGGCTGTCACTAGCCTTACTATGCCAAGCGCCCAAGCGATTAGTTTAAGCGAGGTGTTTGGCGGCAGTGACAATCCCAGCTTGACAGTCAAAGACAAGCCGCTACCGGTGCATGAGGCTTTTAAAGTCTACACGGAGCAAAAAGGGCAAGTAGTGACCATTCATGTGGATGTCAAAGCAGGCTATTATGCGTATCGGGATAAATTAACCTTACAATTGCCTGATGGGGTAACAGCGACGCCGCTACAATTTAGTGCAGCACCGACCTATGTGGATGACCCAGATTTTGGTCGGGTGCCTGTGTTTGAACAACCCTTTACTGCCACAACCACCTTGAGCGCGGATAAGGCAATCACCTCACAACCTGCTACGGTCAAATGGCAGGGCTGTGCCAAAGTAGGACTTTGCTATCCCCCTGAAAAGACCAAATTTGTCATCACCCAATTGGCCGCTTCCACCAAAAATGGCGCAAAAAAATCAGACGCAATGACGTCAAAAACGGCGCAAGCCAAAGTCACCAATACTGTGGCGATGACCAATGATGCCGCCCCGACAACGACTCAGCAATCTGCTAGCTTGACCCCTGCTAAAACCGTCGATGAGACAACTAGTACACCGTCTGCCATCGATGCGCTGTCCAGTGGCACTACAGACGCAGCGGGGCAGCAAGTCGCATCGACCACAGTGACCGATGCTTCAGCCACCGATGTTTTAACTACAGCGCAGTTAACGGCATCCGCCCCTATAGCCTCCGTTACATCGTCGCAACCTGTCCAAACAACTGTCATGACTAAACCCGCGGCTTCGTCGGCGGCGGTGGCAACGAGTTTGACGGCTAGCGCTAGCAATCAAGATATTTTTGGATTGACCAAACATAGCGGTGTTGCATTGTTGCTGTTGTTTTTAGCGGGATTGGGGTTAGCTTTTACCCCTTGTGTGCTACCCATGCTGCCGATTGTAGCCAATATCGTTGCCCGTCAACATCGCCCATCTGCCAAAAAAGGGTTATTACTCACGGGCAGTTATGGTTTGGGTGTTGCCACCAGTTATGGCATTTTGGGCGCAGTGGTTGCGTTATTCGGGCAATCTTTGGGTATACTAAACTGGCTACAAAATCCTGTCATTTTATTAGTTTTTGCAGGGTTATTTATCCTGCTTGGACTGTACATGTTGGATGTCATTCGCTGGCAACTGCCGCATGCGCTTCGTGTTAGGTTCCAAAAAATCAGCCAAATTGGGGAAAATCGACTTGGTAGCTTAAGTGGTAGCTATTTGACGGGCTTGTTCTCTGCGCTGGTTGTCTCCCCTTGTGTGACGGCACCCCTTGCAGGTGCGTTGGCAGGTGTGGCAGCGCTGGGTGATCCTGTGATGGGTTTTGCCGCATTGTTTTTATTGGGGCTTGGGCTATCCACACCGCTCATTTTACTGGGCGCTACCCAAGGTAATTTTATGCCAAAAGCAGGCGAGTGGATGAACTGGGTCAAAACCAGTTTTGGTTTGCTGTTATTTGGCGTCGCTTTATTGATGATAGAGCGTATATGGCTATCAAGCTGGATGCTGATGCTATGGGCGCTGTGGTTTGCTGTGATTGGCTTATGGCTGTGGCGCTGGCAAGGCAAAAAAGGTCAACTACTCACTCAAGCACTAGCATTGCTAGCATGCATCTGGTCAGCCTGTCTTGCGATAGGCACCGCCTCGGGTAGTCAAGATAGTTGGCAGCCGCTTAACAAGCTGTTGAATACCTCAGCGCAATCGGCATTCACTGCAACAAAGACCACCCAAACGATTACAATCACCAAACTATCACAGCTTGAGCCTTTGCTTTCGCAATATCCAAAGCTAGTCGTCGATGTCACCGCAGAATGGTGCATTGAATGCCGTATCATGGATAAAACACTTTTTGCCAACCCGCCGCAAAGTTTAGCCAGCTGGCAGGTTGTCAAACTCGATGTGACTGACAATACGCCAGATAGCCAAGCAATCTATAAAAAATTAGCCGTGTTCGGTCCGCCTGTACTGTTGTATTACCAAAACGGTCAACTGGTAGCAAGACAAAACGGTGCAGTCAAACGCTCTGATTTTGAGCAAGTCTTGTCCCAATTAAATTAACTCTAAACTCAGTTAAAGAAAATTCAGTTCAAGAAAACAACTCAGTTCAAGAAAACTCAGTTCAAGAAAACAACTCAGTTCAAGAAAACTCAGT
>NZ_DALZSV010000028.1:0-6423 GCF_032014955.1 Moraxella sp. CTOTU47724 | reverse complement strand
ACTCAGTTCAAGAAAACTCAGTTCAAGAAAACAACTCAGTTCAAGAAAACTCAGTCAAATGATTCATTGACTCATCCAACCATTAAGGTTAAAAAAAATTGAACTATCACTTAACAAATTCTATAGCCATCCCGTTAACTTTGGGGGTGCTAATTTTTGTCACTGGGTGTTCCCATGCAGGCAATGCCGACCAACAGCCAAGCCAAAACCAAAGCCAAAACCAAAGCGGAAATAGCCAGTTAGCAAGCCCAAATTCACCGTTAGCGAACTCAAAGTCCAATCAAGAGACGACTAAAAATTCAGCAAGTTATACTGACAAAAAACGTCAGGCAACAAATATTCAATGCAACAACGCCGTCATTAATCAAGCTTATCAAGCCAAAAATCCCAGCGTTAAACGACAAGTTTTAGGATGCGGTACGGTGATTAAAGTGCTAAAAGACGATAATGAGGGTAGCCGCCATCAAAAATTTTTGGTCAAAATTGATAACTACCCAAACATCACGGTGTTAATTGCCCATAATATTGATTTGGCACCGCGCATCGAGGGTATCGAAACCAAAAATCCCATTCGTTTTTATGGTGAATATATTTATAACGACAAAGGTGGCGTTGTACATTGGACACACCGTGACCCCGCTAGCCGTCATCAAGACGGTTGGCTTGAGTATCAAGGTCAGCAGTATCATTAGAATTACCCATACAAGCACCCATAGAAATACCAATAATTGACGAGCCAATAGTTGATTAAAACTTTACTTTACTGTTAAAAATTATTATGCATTTGTTAACTATTTGTCATCAATTTTTGCTATCATGAACGATATTTTTGTAAGAAGGTCAACCTATGTCACAACTTACGCTTTACCGTACCGCTTTATCGCTTGCTATACTAGCTACACTAACAGTTACAGCAACTACGCACGCAAAAACTTCAACAAAATCCTCAGCAAGAGCTTCAACAAAAGCTTCAACAAAAGCTTCAACAAAACCCTCAACACAAGATTCAACAAAAACTTTAATAAAAACAACCGTTATTCCTGTCGACGAGCAAATGCTGCTAACCTGTTCAAAAATCACTGACAATGTCGCGCGTCTAGCTTGTTTTGACAAGATAAGCGTTGGTAAAATCGAACCCGAAGCCAAGGCGCCCCTTGATATTGCCAAAACCTTGAAAGTGAGTATCAAAGAAGGTAAAGCAGTGCCCGTGTTAGCCGTGGATCAAACGACAACCGTCACGACTCCCACTAAAAACGAGCAAAAAAAACTGGATCATTTGGTACCCAACAAGCTTGACAAAACCATCTTAAAACAAGTGGGGGTGACTGCAACGGATGTGGAAAAATATACGCCACTCAGTGTGTTATATGACTTGGATAAAAATGATCCCAAAGGGATACTGACGATACGTCCACATTTGCCCATGTATGTCATGCCGCTTTGGTACAACGCCACGCCAAACTATGACATCAATTCACCCACCCAAGATAATGTTCGCGCATCGAAAGATTCTCTTCAGCATCTAGATAGCAAGCTGCAAATTTCAATGAAAACCAAGCTTGCCCAAGATGTGTTTGATACCAATGCCGATGTTTGGCTTGGCTATACCCAGCAGTCTTATTGGCAAGTGTACAATGGTAAGTATTCAAGACCTTTTCGCAGCTCAGATTATCAGCCAGAGATATTTTTGACGCAGCCTATCAAGGGTAATCTGCCTGGGAATGGGTCATTAAGAATGTTAGGCGCGGGGCTCGTGCATGAATCAAATGGACAATCAGACCCGTTATCCCGTTCTTGGAATCGTATCTATGCGATGGCAGGGACGGAGTGGGGCAAACTTACCGTGATTCCAAGACTGTGGCTCATCGCATATGAAAACAGTAAAGACTCGGATAACCCAGATATCGGGGACTACATGGGCTATGGCGATGTGCGTTGGTTGTATCCGCTCAATGACCAAAGCACGGTGGGTGGTGTGATGCGTTATAATCCAAGTACCAATAAAGGCGCTATACAGGTGGATTATGCTTATCCATTGACAGGCGGTATGAAAGCGATTTTACAAGTATTCCATGGCTATGGTGAAAACATCCAAGACTATAATCATAAGAGCACCAATGTCGGTATTGGTATCATGTTCAATGATTTTAAAGGGCTTTAACTGCGTTTATGGCAATCGTGGCTCCCTTGCCCTGGTGGCGATTGCCCTTTGCCATGGCGTTAGTGTATCAAGCGAAAGTTCATCACCGTTGCCAACTATGTGGCATCAATAATTGCGCTGCAGCAGGCTTTGATAACTTAGCACCGCGTCATCATGACCATTGGTTCAATCGACAGCAATTTCTTTGTCAACCATGCCATAGCCAGTTTGCATGGTCCGCGTCATTTTTTACTTTGCAACTAAAGCAAACGTCACTGCGTGGCGTAGCCAGCGGCTACTATCAATATCCCCTCAATCAAATCATGCTTGGGTACAAAAATGGGCAGCAGTTACATCATCTGCCCGTTTTGGTTCAAGCTATCAGACAGCTTAAGCCGCCTCAAGGATGCCATGCCAAAAACTCTTTAATTATTAAAGTGCCAACAAGTTTACAGCGCATTAGGCAACGCGGCTTCGATCCGCTTGCCATTTTAACCGCTTATCTAAGCTTTCATTGGCAAATCCCTGTTTTTACGGGTGTGCAGCGATTCGAGCGACCTCACCAGCAGGGGCTAAGCCGAGAGGAGCGTTTGGATAATATCAAAGATGCGTTTTCTCTAACAGATATGCCTCCTAGCAAAAATTTGATTTTGTTTGATGATGTGGTGACGACAGGCGCCACCTTGTCTGAATTGGCTAATCTACTCACGAATTATCACCCATCTTCCCATATTCATGCGTATTCAGTCTTGCATGGTAAGGTTTTGCATTAGGTCCTGCTTGTGACTGTTTTGCGACCAAAGTTGCAACGCCATACCGTTAAAGCTCGCAGATAAAGGCGGGCTACCAGTGGGTTATTGGAAGGATTCTTTAAAATACTAAGCTAAAAATGATTTGATAATACGTGAGCGCCCTTTCGTCCTAATTCGCTTAGCAACGATAAGTGGCTCAGGTAAACTATGGGTAGTAAGCTTTAGGTATGACAATTAACAAAAATACTGCGATAATAGGTATGTTTTTTGCTTTAATGTTAGAATGGTTTGTGCTAGTAAACATGGTATGATAGGTCGTTTATCAAGGGGTATGGGTGGGTATCGTGATGAAAGTTTTGAAAAGACAGTATCATCGTGACCGAGACCAAGGTTTTACGCTGATTGAGCTTGTCATCACCATTGCAATTATAGCTATCATTGCGGCGATGGCAGCACCTAGTATGCAACGACAGATTCAGCAAGCCAGAATCAAAGATGGGGCAAACATCATTGAAGCTGCGCTAAAAGATGCAAGAACCCAAGCAATGATTGCTCAGCGATCTACTAGGGTAGTGCTAACCAATAGCTCATCAAGCAAAAAAATCACTGTATTATATGTAAAAAGGTCGGCAACAGATGCTGATGAAATGCTGTCTGACTATACGCTAGACAAAAATTTGACGATTACCGCTAGCCCGAGTGCCTTAACTGCAGTTAGTTTTACCCCTTACAAAAAAGCTTACCAAGGGGACACGGGAACAGGGACTCTTACAGATAGCTCGACCAATTTTTCAGTGTGTTATGGCGCTGGGTCTGATAAATATACCATCATGGTCGATGCAAGCAGTAATATTGTCACTAGCAAAAATGGGACGTGTTCATGAACTCACAAAAAGGCATTGGCTTAATAGAAGTGCTGGTAGCATTGATGTTGTTAGCAATCGCAGTGCTTGGATTCACAGCGATGCAGATGACCGCAGTCAAAGCTACCGATGAGAGCTTGATGCGTACCCGAGCATTAACTGTCATGCGGGGTGGCGCAGAAATGATGCGAGCGAATCCTGCTGGCATCGCTAAATTTAGTGATGCATTAAATTCAAGTGCGGTGACCACTGCTATTATAGTGGATGGCACATCTATTACCAAAGATAGTTGTATGACAAACAATAGTACTGTCCCAACGCCTTGTACGATAAACCAAACAGCGACGAAAGATGCGCTAACGCTAAAGCAATATGCGAATGATAATGAGTTAACTATCTCAATGGTGACTTGTCCAGGCACGGGTACAACAACCACTACTACGACCGTTGGCACTGTCACTACGACAAGAACAGTCTCAGGCCAGGCGCGTCAATGTTTTGTAACTAGCTGGGGTACAACTACAGCGACATTAGGATCGGGCAATAATGACTGTGCCAATACAGATGGTGTTTACAACTCTGGTGCACAGTGCTTTATTCTGGAGGCTTATTGATGATGTTGACTTCTAATCGTCACTACACGCCTCAATTAGGTTTTACCCTTGTCGAACTCATGATCTCTATTGTCTTAGGATTGCTGATATCGGCTGCCGTTATCCAAATTTATCTAACCAATGTCAGAACGACTACAACACAAAAAAGTGGCAGTGAGCTGCAAGATGCTAGTATTTTTGGACTTCAGCAGTTAGAAGCTCACATACGTTTGGCAAACCTTGGAAACTCAGTAAATAAAATAACGGATACCACCGAAAATGGCGGTATCGTGTTATCCTTAAAAAATCTAGGGGTGACTGATACAATAATACTCCCTTTTTTGACGCATACCGCAGGTGATAAAGGGTTTACTAGTACTTCAAATATTAATAATATCAATAGTGACCAACTGACTATACAGTTTACCAATACCACAGGGCAAACGATGTCAGATTGTGAAAGCGTAGATATCCCTCCAAATACCAAAGTGATTGAGCGCTATTTTGTGCGACAAGTGACGGGTGACACCAGTACAGGGGCAGTCAAAAATCTTGCCTTGGTGTGTGATGCAGGTAGAATTGATGGTGCAACGATTACGGATTTAAGTGCAAATTATAAAACGGGTGGTAATGAACTGATTACGGGTGTCGATCAATTTAAAGTGTTATTAGGTGTTCAAGACGCAACCAATAGAATCATGTACTTGCCAAGCTCTACTTATATCAGTCTTACAACATCACCGCATCCATCGATTGTGGCGGTGCGTGTTGGGCTGATAGTGAGAGGTAGTACGCCTATTGTAGGTAGTAGTGATAAAACTAGCTTTACATTATTAGGTCAAACCCATGAGTTAAAAACAGACACCACACGCAAACAATTGGTACGTACTACTTATGAGTCAACCACACTACTACGCAATGCCCGTGTTATTAGTGTGACGCCTTAGTATTCACCATTATTTATCCTATTTCCAGCCGTTTTTTAGCAACTTGAGATGTACAGTATGCCGACCAGTATGCCCAATCATTGCCATACCAAACTCGCTAAACCACCTGTAGTGCTGTATCGCCCTAATCAGCAAGGAGCGGCTCTGATTGTGGTGTTATTATTTTTGGTGCTAATTATGTTGGCAGGTGTGATGGCAGTCCGCCGTAGTAGTACTGATTTAAAGACAGCAACCGCCGACCAAATCAACACACTTTTATTACAATCTTCTGACAGTGCCAATCAAAAATTAGAAAATATGCTGAATGGCAGCCCTAGTTCGCAAGAGTATAAAGATGTAATGAGCGTATCGGGTGTGTTTGGACACTTTTTACTAAACCCAGACAACCAAGGCAATGAGTTCATCTATTGCTATAACCCGCGTACGCGCAAATACTTGACCAGTAATGCCACTATTTATGCTTCCACAGGTGGGACATGGAGTGGGCTTAATAATGGTATCTGTGATTATAACAGCCCAGCAGGATACACCAGTGCCCGCCATACGGTAATGACACAGATGAGCGTATCAATACCAGTAGGGTCGAATGATGATGAAGTATTCTCCAATGTGGTGATTGGCAAAGAAGTAGAAAACCGCTCCAGTAAAAAATTTAAATTTAATATTCGTGCCACCTCCGTATTGCCAGCTTTTAATCCACCCAAAGATAGTAGCAATACCAGTTGTCTTACCAAGTCAAGTGTGCCAATAGCCGATGGTAAGATTCCACTATTAACTTGTTTGCACGATGCAAGTACACCAACCAAGATGTTATATGAGCAAGCTGACGTTGAGAACAACTCCGAAGGTATCAAATGTATCACTTATGGCAGAGGCTCGCTTGACACAGTGTGTCAGCTGTCATGATGAAAGCCTTCGTTGACCTAGGTTTGATTATAAAGAAAGGATTGATAATATGAAAATTACTAAGCGTCATCCGTCTTCTGTTCAGCGGTTATTACCATCACTAAAATATCTAGTGGTGGTGATGGCATCTATCGGTATCATGCCACCATCACAGGCAGATGTGGTTCAAAAAAATGTTGGGGACTTGGAGATTTATAAGGCGGCTGAAGGTGGTAAAGTTAC
>NZ_DALZSV010000027.1:0-30706 GCF_032014955.1 Moraxella sp. CTOTU47724 | reverse complement strand
CCTTAACGAAAACTTAGCTAAAGATGGCGCAATAAAAATTGAAGCGAAAAATTAAAACCACTTGCAAAAGCAAAATTTTTTGGTAAAATGGCACTCCTACTTACGCAAGTAGATTGTTAGACCCTTTTAGGCATATAGCTCAGTTGGTTAGAGCACCACCTTGACATGGTGGGGGTCGTCTGTTCGAGTCAGATTATGCCTACCATATTCCAAAAGCCCCAGTCGATTGATTGGGGCTTTTTTATTGCAGTAGTATCAAGGGTTTGGGTGGTTTTTGCGAAGTAAATAATTTGACCACTTTTCTGATTTTGGGCACATAAAAATGAGCGAAATTTTTTTTGTGCCCATTTTGTGCCCAAATTGTGCCTTGCTTGTTTTCTAATCAGATGGATTTTGACCCCCACTCAAATTTAAAAGATATGGAACTGAATTTATTCTTTTTAACTTTTATCACTCATTTCAAAAAACCTTCATGTCCTAAAAAAAATCCTTTCAAAGTTATTCCCTCCAAATTAAAAACATGGCTATTAGAAACTTTAAGACATTGACACACTAGTTTAGTTAACCGTCTTGAGATTGGAAAAATAGATACAAAAGTTGTTATACGGACTATATAAAGTTTTGAGTTTTCACGGTACGACTCTAAATCCACATACTAATAAAATAATACATAAGCAAAAATTCAATATATTAAATTGCTTACCTTAACTTTAGATTAGGACTATCTCGTATAAAAATGAGAAATATTGACGAAAAAAATGCAAAGTAGATATATACTAGAAAAATTTAGTAGGGTGCATGAACAATATCAATCAAGCTCATGTTTCTAAACCATCTATGCGATGGCGAACCGCCGCAGACTGGGCAAGGTTGGTGTTGTTTTTTTCTAAACCATCTATGCGATGGCGAACATAAGTCTATATCAATCTGGAAACGTCAAGTATTTCTAAACCATCTATGCGATGGCGAACAACCAAAAAGCCACGAATTGACAGGCGCAGCATTTCTAAACCATCTATGCGATGGCGAACGTTGGGCTTTTTCGGGTTTTGATGCTGTTGCTTTTCTAAACCATCTATGCGATGGCGAACACGGTGAAGCGACGTTTAAACAGTTAGTCATGTTTCTAAACCATCTATGCGATGGCGAACGTTTTTAAACGCTGATAGCGCATTGTCATTCATTTCTAAACCATCTATGCGATGGCGAACGTTTAAGGCTTGCGTATAAAGCGTGGTTGCGTTTTCTAAACCATCTATGCGATGGCAAACGGGCTGCTTAACTAACTTGCGGTCTTGGTAGTTTTCTAAACCATCTATGCGATGGCGAACACAGTGGTACATTCGGTGACCCGAACGTGGTATTTCTAAACCATCTATGCGATGGCGAACCAACACAACGAGAACTTGCACCCAGCGCAGTGTTTCTAAACCATCTATGCGATGGCGAACGCAGATGCTACAAGATTTAATGCCGGGTGAAATTTCTAAACCATCTATGCGATGGCGAACAAGGATTTTATAAAATGCTACATCTAGTTACTTTTCTAAACCATCTATGCGATGGCGAACTCACTCAGTAGGTTATCCAAATTACGCTGATATTTCTAAACCATCTATGCGATGGCGAACATTTTGCCGTCTTTGATGGTCGGCTTATTGATTTTCTAAACCATCTATGCGATGGCGAACGACGTGTAGATTTTTTGCAAAATGATAAGACATTTCTAAACCATCTATGCGATGGCGAACATTTTGCCGTCTTTGATGGTCGGCTTATTGATTTTCTAAACCATCTATGCGATGGCGAACGACGTGTAGATTTTTTGCAAAATGATAAGACATTTCTAAACCATCTATGCGATGGCGAACGATCGCATCTTCGACGGTATCACGTTGACCTATTTCTAAACCATCTATGCGATGGCGAACATGACAATAAAATAGAGTTTGATTCAGTGCAGTTTCTAAACCATCTATGCGATGGCGAACACCAGGTAGTAAATCATACGTTTACTCATTAATTTCTAAACCATCTATGCGATGGCGAACTGGCGCTGAAGTGGTAAATCTTGATTGGGTAGTTTCTAAACCATCTATGCGATGGCGAACGTTTGCCACTGTCTTTGACCCGCAAGCGTAACTTTCTAAACCATCTATGCGATGGCGAACGTAAAACTGTGGCGGCGTTTAATGCGCTTACTTTTCTAAACCATCTATGCGATGGCGAACATCCATTCGATAGCCGCCGATAGGGTCAAGCTTTTCTAAACCATCTATGCGATGGCGAACACGCTTGAATACAACTATATCGACTCGACATGTTTCTAAACCATCTATGCGATGGCGAACGTCTCAAAAGCAAAGCGGGGGTCGTCGCTACATTTCTAAACCATCTATGCGATGGCGAACCCTTACCGTGACGGTATTCGCATCCCCATGTTTTTCTAAACCATCTATGCGATGGCGAACTATTAGTGAGCAATAACGATTTGCGTATTCATTTTCTAAACCATCTATGCGATGGCGAACGAAAAAATTACTTCACGAAGAAATCATCCAAGTTTCTAAACCATCTATGCGATGGCGAACAAAGGCTATCCAATGCGGGGACGCGCTCAGAATTTCTAAACCATCTATGCGATGGCGAACTGCTGCTAAAAAGATAAAATCTGTTTTGTTGCTTTCTAAACCATCTATGCGATGGCGAACATGGTTTTATGCAAGCAACTTTAATACTAGACTTTCTAAACCATCTATGCGATGGCGAACAAGCGTGGGTTATTGAGCAGCTAACCAGTGAATTTCTAAACCATCTATGCGATGGCGAACTCAAACGGAGTATCTGGAGTAGTTGGAGTTGATTTCTAAACCATCTATGCGATGGCGAACTTTCTAAACCAACATCAGACAACTGCCCTACATTTCTAAACCATCTATGCGATGGCAAACTTCACTATCAGACATGATTAATAAATCACCATTTTCTAAACCATCTATGCGATGGCGAACCAACGGCTGCCGCAGCAGGGGCAGGGGAAAATTTTCTAAACCATCTATGCGATGGCGAACTCTTTCCATTTTTCAATAAGCGGTAAATTTTTTTTCTAAACCATCTATGCGATGGCGAACCACGATTAATGCTCAAATAGCCAAAACATGGGTTTCTAAACCATCTATGCGATGGCGAACTCCAAGAAGGTCAAGCAGCTGTTGACACTGCTTTTCTAAACCATCTATGCGATGGCGAACAAACAAATATACGCATTATTACACTTTATACATTTCTAAACCATCTATGCGATGGCGAACTAATACACTTATCACCGACTTTGATAGTCATATTTCTAAACCATCTATGCGATGGCGAACAGTTCATGCTTTTAACTCCAATGCTGATGTTATTTCTAAACCATCTATGCGATGGCGAACATATCTATGACGAAGAAATGCGCGAATTGACATTTCTAAACCATCTATGCGATGGCGAACCCGTCCTCAAAAACTACAACGTTTTTGTCGATTTTCTAAACCATCTATGCGATGGCGAACTCTTTAATACCGATGTTGCCCAAGCCTATGATTTTCTAAACCATCTATGCGATGGCGAACCAGATAAACCTTCGTCAGTTTCTTCGCCTTGATTTCTAAACCATCTATGCGATGGCGAACCCTCGTATAATATCATCTGATAAATCGCCCACTTTCTAAACCATCTATGCGATGGCGAACAAGCGGTAATCCGAATGAATTCCAGCGTCAATTTTCTAAACCATCTATGCGATGGCGAACGGATGTAAAATAAATTCACCTCGGAGCCGTTTTTTCTAAACCATCTATGCGATGGCGAACTGCGGTGTTGATTGCGTCATCAAGGCTTTGTATTTCTAAACCATCTATGCGATGGCGAACTGCTGCATCCGTCATGCGCACACGAAATACACTTTCTAAACCATCTATGCGATGGCGAACCCAATACTAATCCGATTGTCTTGGATGCAGCGTTTCTAAACCATCTATGCGATGGCGAACATGAGTTATCAAAGTCGCTTGCACCTGATGAGTTTCTAAACCATCTATGCGATGGCGAACACAAAAACTAGGCGTTGCAATTATGGGGGAATTTTCTAAACCATCTATGCGATGGCGAACGCATCGTCCATGGCGCCCGAAATATTATCTAATTTCTAAACCATCTATGCGATGGCGAACTATTATCACTAAATTAACTGATTTTTTCGATTTTTCTAAACCATCTATGCGATGGCGAACATTCCTATCAAAAAAAACCATGTCCCATTTAATTTCTAAACCATCTATGCGATGGCGAACATTCCTATCAAAAAAAACCATGTCCCATTTAATTTCTAAACCATCTATGCGATGGCGAACAAATGAAGGCTCTGCTGATGTTGCGCTTGATATTTCTAAACCATCTATGCGATGGCGAACTCCCCTCGCTTATGCCGCTAGTGCAGGCGGTTTTTCTAAACCATCTATGCGATGGCGAACAAAGCAAAAAGTTTGAAACTACTTGTTATTGGTTTCTAAACCATCTATGCGATGGCGAACTTATTATGCCCTCATCTAATGAGTCCTCTAATTTTCTAAACCATCTATGCGATGGCGAACGACGTACTCTTGACCATGCACGTACCCAGCGCTTTCTAAACCATCTATGCGATGGCGAACTTGCTAGCGATGGAGGTTTTGTTGATGTGAATTTTCTAAACCATCTATGCGATGGCGAACCGACCCCAGTTTATCACCCGCTTTTAATTTGCTTTCTAAACCATCTATGCGATGGCGAACCCAGGTACATCTGGGCATAATCGGCGAACGTGTTTCTAAACCATCTATGCGATGGCGAACTTTCAGCTGCGCAACTCACTGCAAAAGCAAATTTTCTAAACCATCTATGCGATGGCGAACGATGAGCAAGAGCGCATCATCGCGGATTGGATTTTCTAAACCATCTATGCGATGGCGAACCTAATTACTGTACCTCACAATATACTTATTTTTTTCTAAACCATCTATGCGATGGCGAACGCATATTTTTATAAGGGGTGTCGCTGGCGGCTTTTCTAAACCATCTATGCGATGGCGAACTGCTTGAGATTGTCACCGCAGTAGTGGGGATTTTTCTAAACCATCTATGCGATGGCGAACTATTTAATCCAGTCCGAGAAAAAGCTCATTACTTTCTAAACCATCTATGCGATGGCGAACGAAAGGCGGCATTGGATGCTTTTAATGGCTTACTTTCTAAACCATCTATGCGATGGCGAACAATGCCGGGTTGATGCCATTCATAAGCAAGATTTTCTAAACCATCTATGCGATGGCGAACCAAAAATTACTAATTATCAGCCCGATGCAGATTTTCTAAACCATCTATGCGATGGCGAACTCTCAACGGCTTGTGAGTTTCACAATGATGATTTTCTAAACCATCTATGCGATGGCGAACCGATACATAAGTATCCTCAAGCGGATAATTGCTTTCTAAACCATCTATGCGATGGCGAACTTAAGACTGGCAACTGTCGGACATTCCCCTTATTTCTAAACCATCTATGCGATGGCGAACTATTATTGTACTAATAGTATAATAATACTCTATTTCTAAACCATCTATGCGATGGCGAACGCGGTGTTGCAGCCGCAGCAAGCACAAGATTATTTCTAAACCATCTATGCGATGGCGAACAAGGTGCAATGAAAAGCCTAGGCGATGCCATTTTTCTAAACCATCTATGCGATGGCGAACTCTTAATGAAGTGTCTTTATTAATTCGTGATTTTTCTAAACCATCTATGCGATGGCGAACATTGCTTGCCATTTATTTCTTTGTAGCTGGCATTTCTAAACCATCTATGCGATGGCGAACATCTTAATAAATACGAGCAATATAGCGGCTTATTTCTAAACCATCTATGCGATGGCGAACGCGATGACACCGCAAACGGGAAATCCGATAACTTTCTAAACCATCTATGCGATGGCGAACGCCAAGCAATACTTATTTATACTGGCGGCAATTTTCTAAACCATCTATGCGATGGCGAACAGGGGCAACTTGTCGCTTCGGCGATGCTTTATTTTCTAAACCATCTATGCGATGGCGAACTTAGTGCCAATATACAACCCTGCACCGCCTAATTTCTAAACCATCTATGCGATGGCGAACATAGGCAAGCCAGTTAAGTTTTGGGCTGTCTTTTTCTAAACCATCTATGCGATGGCGAACAGAAATGCGTGAGCGTTTTGAAGGCAAGCGAATTTCTAAACCATCTATGCGATGGCGAACAATGTTATTGTCGTAGTGGCTATGGATTTTTATTTCTAAACCATCTATGCGATGGCGAACGCCTAGTATCTGCTCAATGTCCGCCTTTAACTTTTCTAAACCATCTATGCGATGGCGAACACAGTGATATTGCCAACTTGACCGCTATCTTTTTTCTAAACCATCTATGCGATGGCGAACGCGGATAACGCACGACCCGAAACGATATCAAATTTCTAAACCATCTATGCGATGGCGAACTCTGATTGCGTAAGTTGCGTATGACCGCGTTTTTTCTAAACCATCTATGCGATGGCGAACGGCAAACAAAGCATCTCTTGTAAATCGCCATTTTTCTAAACCATCTATGCGATGGCGAACTTGCTGGCAGTTGTGGACCAGGTGCATTGATATTTCTAAACCATCTATGCGATGGCGAACGATAAAACCGATACAGACACGACAGAGCCACATTTCTAAACCATCTATGCGATGGCGAACAGCGCGAAATTGCAAGATTAGGCGGTGACAATTTTCTAAACCATCTATGCGATGGCGAACTGCAAAAGTACAATATCTACACAGCGACCACATTTCTAAACCATCTATGCGATGGCGAACAAAGGGCTGCAAGATGCCTTAGTTCATGCAGGTTTCTAAACCATCTATGCGATGGCGAACCGAGCCGCTACTTTTGCGTCAATCTCGGCATCTTTCTAAACCATCTATGCGATGGCGAACTATTGTATAGCTGTCGCCCTCTCGACATACAATTTCTAAACCATCTATGCGATGGCGAACAGCCTTTTTGATGCTCTTTATCATTGCGAAATTTTCTAAACCATCTATGCGATGGCGAACAACTGCACCCCGAGTCAATATCTCCATATTAATTTCTAAACCATCTATGCGATGGCGAACACCATTTTGCGTGGCGGTGACAAGGTATTACATTTCTAAACCATCTATGCGATGGCGAACCTGCAATGGGTGTTAACGTTTCGTCTTCATCATTTCTAAACCATCTATGCGATGGCGAACGCGTTTTTATCTGCTTTGGCAATCTGTGTGGTTTTCTAAACCATCTATGCGATGGCGAACATATCAAAGCCAATCTTACGGGGGCTGCCGTTTTTCTAAACCATCTATGCGATGGCGAACACAATAGCCGATATAGTCCACAGTCTCGACACTTTCTAAACCATCTATGCGATGGCGAACAAGACAAAGCAAAGCTGGTCTATCACCGTAATTTTCTAAACCATCTATGCGATGGCGAACCGTTTGCCATCAATTTTCCACCAGATGCGGATTTTCTAAACCATCTATGCGATGGCGAACTTTAAGGAAAAATGTTTAGTACGTGATTCAAATTTCTAAACCATCTATGCGATGGCGAACGCTAACAGGTGGTACATAGTCAGCAGGGGCTTTTTCTAAACCATCTATGCGATGGCGAACGGTGCTTTTATAGTACGGTTAAGACCTTGCCATTTCTAAACCATCTATGCGATGGCGAACGTAACGGTATCAATGCATTATTAAACGTTTTCTTTCTAAACCATCTATGCGATGGCGAACATGAATCATGGTGGTATCTGCGTGCCCAAGTTTTTCTAAACCATCTATGCGATGGCGAACTGGAGAATTTTCTGACAAAATCCCCAGATATCAACTATATACGTTTTAATTCAGTTAAGACACTTCGTTTTAAAGTGCTTTTTATAAGCAGCTGATTTTATTTAATTTTTTGGCAAGTGTCTACAACGAAGCCAAACATATAATCCAACACATCTTGGTCTTGGCAAATCTCGATAAGTTGCATCCGAAACTCTTTTTGATTATGCCCCAGTTTTGCCGAAATAAATGCTTGTGGCATCACCATCGCATCTTTGACCAAATCTGCTACATCAAACACCAAACCACCACGGCGGGTTTTACCATGTAGCATCGGTAGAGCAAAGCTAATACCTAACCCATGTAATGCAACTGCCGCATAGCCATAAGCGATATAATTCCCGTGGTCAAGGTAGCTATTGGCGATATCGGCGATATCATCATTGGCATTTTTGCCTTCCTCGCGGGTAAATTTAAAGCCACAGCCTTCCGCCAAGCTTTTATATAATACCTTTGCCCAGCGACCTTCGGCAGTCAATAACTGCTCTTGGTTCATTGCCGATTCTATCGCTTGTGAAAAATTAACTACCGCCGATTCATCTAGGCGAATACCATATGATGTCAGTAGTGGATTTTTTTGCCAGTATTTTTTGACAATTTCAATACGTTCTTGTAATAGCACCTTTGCCATCAACAGCCGTGTCGTATCATCAAGCCATGCTTTCATCCAAATTTGCATATATTCGGTAGGACGATACTCACTTTGTGGGGCTAGAAAGGTCAAATCTAATGCACTAAATAATGGTGAACCGCCTGAACCACAAAAACCGACCATTACATTTGATTCTGCCAAACGTCTAGCGGCGGCATCGGTAATCGAACTACCTTTACCCAGTAATAAAAAAGCGGTATTTTTTTCGGGAATATTATAAAAATGTTCAATCGGTTGCATACTTTCGGTCAGATACACGATACGGTCATCTTTTAAAATGACTCGAACTCGCTCAAGATAAAACACACACGCCCGCTTGGACAACATCAGCGGACGGCTACGTTGCTTACGTAAATGACTATTATGAGTTTGGCTCATGTTTTTCTCTTTGATAAATGAAAAAGCAGTAAGCATAAAAGCCTACTGCTTTTTTAAATTAGAATATCGGCAAAGCAAACGGCTGACTGGCACGAGCCAAACCATAGCCATCTGGCACGCCGTCACCTGCATTTTCCATCGGTACAATATCGATGGTTAAGGTAAAAACTTGTCCTGTGCTTTTACTGGCAACTTTAAGATACGGCAAGTCTTTGGCAGTGGCTAGACGACGTTCTCGTAATGGCACATTATTGTCAGACAGTTGAGTACGTTCCATTTTTGCCGTAGGAATGCGAAAACGACGATAACTTTGCCAGCCTGTGATTTTGGCTGTTGGTACAGGCGTTGGCGTACCGACCACACTATAATCCCGCACTTTCCAATGTTGGCTAATACTATCTACCAATCGCTGTAATGCCTCGCTACTATCCGAAAATACCCGAAAAATATCAAAATCAAAACGGGGCGACTTGCCATATTTTTTTTCGAAATCCGCTTGCTTTGCTTTAAGCTTTGGGGAAGGGACCAATGCTATGGCATATGGTGATTTATCCACTAATGCCAACGCTCGAAACGTGCCATGCAATACCGCATAAATCTGATTGCGAATGGTCGGTAGTGATAAATCGACCGTATCTGCCGATTCAATCACACGTACATCCACATAAAACTCAAATGACATCTTAATCTCCCTCAGAATATACGCCACCACGAATCAGACAGGCAATCAAAAACATCCCTTTTTCGCTGTTGGGGTCTAAGTCATCAATCTCTTTTAAAATATCAAACGCTGACATTTTTTCTTTACCCACACGATAAAAAAATTGATGCTCAAGATTTGCCCCATTTGGCTCTACCGCAATCGGTTTATGGTTGTATTCTTCGGCATTGGGATACCACGTATCAATGGTACGAATCGCATTACCGATTTTTTGGTCACGTAATGCCGCTTGCCCCAAAAATTGGTTGTTGTCTGCCCCACGTTGCGGGCGAACAGGGTTAAGTTGATACAGCGAACGAGAAAAGCCTTTGGGTTTATCTTCTAGATAATTTTGTGAAGGGAATACTTCCACACCACCCATGCCAAAATCAACTACCGCTTCGATATGTAGCCCTGCATTGGTTGCGTCGCCTTTTGCCCCTGTTAATAAAATCTCGGCTAATGCCTGCTCATCCGCACTAGGATTGTCAAAACTGTTTAAATTGTAGTCTAACGCCTTAAAGGTATAAGATTTTTCCGAATTTTGACTGGGTGTTACCGTAATTACAATGCTTTCTGCCACCAAGCGATTACGCCATAACCAGCGACCGTTCACAACATTACGCACATAACGACCGACCACCGTTTTTAGCCCATCGCTGTCTTTGGCACGAGCCACAAACGCTTGAAATGCCTTGCGAAATGCTTGTTCATCGCTTTTATCTGCCCCTGCTTTAGTCGCACTGGCAAACAAAATATCCGCCAAGTCAATCAAACGAAAATCCCACGTCACCAATAATTTGGCATTGGATAATAATTTGGCAGATTCGGTTTGTTGAATATTACTGACTTCACGAGCGACTGATTCGCCCGATGCTGACCCTTTGCTTTTATTGCCTGCCACATTTTGTGTACCACGAATGCCATGATACATGACTTTTAATGATTCAGTTTTGCCATCTATCAGATGAAAAAATGCCCCGTCGCTGATAACAGTACCACGTTGTAGGGCTAGGCTTGCGGGTAATTTTTTGAAAGTTGCCATAATAAAACTCCTGTTTGTTTTTTAACATTGGTTAGGTAAAAGTTTAGTTTCAAAAGTAAGGTTAAATAGATTGTCGCAATA
This sequence comes from Moraxella sp. CTOTU47724, assembly GCF_032014955.1. Classification (NCBI taxonomy): domain Bacteria; kingdom Pseudomonadati; phylum Pseudomonadota; class Gammaproteobacteria; order Moraxellales; family Moraxellaceae; genus Moraxella; species Moraxella sp. CTOTU47724. Next base: position 19,882 of record NZ_DALZSV010000027.1, on the reverse strand, counting down.
AAAACACATCGCCACCGTCATGGGTTTGCCATTGGTACTGCCAAAATAACTCTTGTGGGTTGTCAGATAATTGACGTAACGGCTCGGTAATCAGGTTTGGGGGCTGTTGCGGTTTTTGCTCTTCTTCATATAAATCCAAGTTATCAGAATTTTGAGCGTTAGCAACATTCAGCAGTTGCCGAATTGACACATATTGCACTAAGCCAATCAAGGGTTCGGCATAGGCGTGAGGTGTAGGTATTACAGCTTGTTCAAGGGTATACGCTTGTCGTACACCTGTTCTATCGGTTTTTGGGTCTTCAAGCAACGCATAACCTAGATTAGTCGCTGACAAAAAACTTAAGCCATGATGTTCACCAAAAGCATGATTTAAGCCGTCTTTGGTGAGTGCCAATAGCCGTGTAAAGGCTTGCAAACGATTGAGATTTTGCGATTGTTGGTACGCTAATAACACATCCTGACGGTCTAGCACCACAAAGCCTGTTTTGATGGTATTGCCTAGCACATCCTTTAGTGTTTTTTCATTATCATCTGCCCATTCAACTTCGCCATAACTGGTGATTTGCCCCCCTGCAAAACGGCTATTCATCAGCAATTTTTGCAAATCTGCCAATCTTGGTCGCCGTCTGCCATCAAATCGTATCACCAAACTAAGATGCAAATGACAGCTTGCCGTTGGTTGTAACGATAAGGCATTGGGATTTTTTGATGAATAATCGTTTTTGTTGATAAACGCAGAGCCACGACGTTGGGCAGGGGTAAAGCGTCCATAGGCAAAGCCACCTAAATCTTGCCTGTCATGGTGAATATAAATCACGCCTGTGTCCTTCACGCTCAATTTGCGAGCCAACGCATGAGCGAACATAGTGGATGCCATCAAAGGCACGCCACCGAGCAAAATCCCGCTAGTCTGTAGATTTGCCCCTTGCACTCGAATATGCGGAATTACCGCTAAAAAACTCATGATGCCAACTCCTGTAAGTCATACAGCAAGCCACGAATTCGGCGAGCCAAGAATGGTATGGTGCTATCTTCGAGTACAAAGGCGACAGGGTTGCTTTGTCCTTCGACTTCGTAGGATTGACGGACGATACTTTTTGCCAAATGCTCGGCAAACACAGTCATCCAACCTTCATCTCGTAGCTGTGTGTCAATCAGTCCTTGAATGGCTAAATCGACGCTTGGGTGTTGTAATGGTGTTAAAGCAACCATTTCTTTACTAACCATTTCACCTGTATTTTCGTCATACGCTTCATTGCTTATTTTGGTGATATTCGGCAATCTATCAGCCACTTGTTCAAGGCTATTTTTAGCTTCTCGCCCTTGAGCCAATACGATGCGTAAGATATGGGTCAAAAATTGTTGCTCGACTTCACGGCTATCCATATTGGTACTAGTGGCTTCAATGCCTTTGTTTTTCCAATCTTGGTTATTTAAATCTTTTTCGGTAGTAGCAATACCTTGATTCACCAAATCTGCCCAAGCAAGTAATGCGGGCTGAACAAGTTTGTCTTTCGGCAATTTATTGGGGATATAGTAGTCTAAGCCTTTGTAATACAGGCTAAAGGCTTGACGTATCGTATCATTAGCAGTTGGGGCAGTTAGATAAATTGGGCGTTGCATGGCTCGTACTAGGCTACCCACATTTTGCGGATTTGCCCCACCAATACCAAATACAGCGGTGGTAATACTGTGTAAATCATTGTCGGTTTTACGAGCTTCTTTGATATCATCAACTTCATCATTTAACCAATGATTCACCCCTGCTGAGCTAATGGGACTAATTGAAAGGTAATCGTCACCTTTTGGCAATAATAACTGACGCATCCGAATGTTAATATGCTCAAGTCCCGCTTGATAAGGCGTGTCAAACAAGCTGACAATATCAGGCTGAATCGTATTTACCACAGTTTTAAAATCATCATCTTGCTCTGATAAATCTTCATCTAACATCGCTGATTTGATGGCTTTAAAAATCGTAGCGGTCTTACCTGCATTGGCTTGGTAATCGGTGGGAATGTTAATATCGTCAGCCAATAATGTTCTCGCACTGATATAGGATAAATCCAACGCTTGCGATTTTGCCAAGCGAATACCGCCTTTTTCGATATTGGAATTAATCGTTTTATTACTAAAATGCACCGATTCGGCAAGCGTTTGCCGATACTGGTCGATGGGGATGGTGGAAGCGTCTGACATTCATTTCTCCTTTTTGTTATTGATATAATTGTGTTTAGTTTTAACATAGTTTTGCTCAAATAATAAGCAGGCAAAAGTAGATAAACGACATTTTGTGTCGTTTATCTTTCTTCTTGAAAATCTATTAAGCTAAAACTTGTGTGAAGTGATTAACGCCTTTGTTTGTCACTCGAACTTGCATTTCAAAAGATACATCGCCCGATGTATGCTCGATACGAACCATACGATGGATTAGCAAATTTGAATTAATATGACTTTGATAAGCTTCCCAAGCGGATTGGGATTGGCGTTTAAAGATATAATGATTAGTGGCTAAGCATTGAATAAACTTTCTAGGCGAAAGCTGAAGCATTTTGGCAACTGTACTGAGACAGTAACTAGGCGTTGTACCAGTCGATTTTACTGGCATAAAAGGTAGGTTTTGTTGTATCATAATGATACTCCTTTTTTAACTACACGGTTTTAAAAGGGAAAAGCAAATCCAAAATGTGAGAGTGGCGGATTTGCTTTTTTTTTCGTCTTTAAGAAAGTAAAAATTACTTTCTTGCAGTCATCATATTATCAAAGAATCTTTAAGTCAATAATTTTTTAAAGTTTTATCAAAATAATTAGAATTACTAAGGACGAGATTTTGAATACAATTTAAAATTACTCAACCATCTATGCGATGGCAAACGATTAGAAATTCAACATAAATAGAATAACTAATTTCTCAACCATCTAAGCGATGGTTAAAGGATTATAACACAAAGCCCCTTTTTACCAATTTTTTTTTAGCGACATAAATTGACGTTTAATTTCATAAGTTTATTGAAAAAAACAAAAATCTGTTTATAGTGGTTTTGTATTTATCACTCAAACAAAGAAAAAATTATGCACGTCATTTTTATCTCTGCTTGCGAAAAAAAAGCCCTGAAAAAAACCCGAGCCGTACTCGACAGCTACGCCATCCGCACAGGACAAAGCACATGGCAAGCCCCCATGACCATGGAAGGTCTAACCGAAGTCCGCAAAGCCCTAAAACAAAAAGGCATCACTCGCCAAACTGCCGTCGCCGCCTACATTAACTACGGTATGCGACGCATGAAACTGGCTTGGGTCGTGGGCGCAAAGCATCGTTTTAATAGCGAAGGGGCATACCCTGTCGCTTCAACTGGTAAGCCTTATACCAAGCGACAAATCGACGACTGGGCCAGAGCAGCAAGTCTATTGGCAGGAGCGGCAGGCGATATGCATGATATCGGCAAAGCATCGCAACATTTTCAAAACAAACTGTCGCCTAATCAAGCCAATAAAATCATCGCTGATGATATCCGCCATGAATGGCTATCCGTCAAGCTATTGCAACAACTACGGCATAATAACTTTGATTGGCAAAACGCTTGGCAACAAGTCGCCAAAGATAAAAACCGTAATATTTTTACCTTAGGTGATTTAAAACAAGTCGATGATGGCGTGGCAAACGGCATTGAAGCGGTGGATTATTTGATTGTCACTCATCATGGATTATTGGGAGCAGATGACCCAACAGGCTATGCAAGCTATCCTAACGAAGACAAACACGTACGTGAACCATTACCTCATACCCAACAACTCACTTGTGCAGGCGAGTTACCACAAAGCATTTTTGATAGTTATCAAAAACGAATGGCACGACTTGCCAAATTATTGCCTACCAACGCCAGTCCAACTTATTATAAAGCCCTCTGTTTACATGCTCGTAATGCCTTGATTCACGCTGACCATACCATTTCTGCGGTCAATTATCTGGACATGGTGCAACCTGCCACTCCAACTCCCACGCAACTGTTTGCTAATACCTGTTTTGTTGATAGTAAGAAACAACACAATCAACCGCTAGAATGGCATTTACGCCATGTGGGCGAACGAGCCAGTTTTATCGCTTGTAACATGATGACAGAATTAAATTTGTCTGGACTATGTGAGCAGACCGTCGAATATATCAAAACACCCACGCAAAACGCTCATTTTAAGTGGCAAAATGTTGCTGGCAATGCCTTGCAAAAATTCGCCGATAAATATCCCGATGTACCGACGCTTGTTTTTAATATCGCAGGTACAGGTAGCGGTAAAACTCGGATGAATCTACGCATCGCTTGCACCTTGCGACCCAATGACCCACGCATTTGTATCGCTCTCAATTTACGCTCTTTGACCTTGCAAACAGGTGATGCTCTCAAAAAATCCATGAATCTGTCCGATGACGAATTAGCCGTTATCATCGGCGACAATATTACCCAAGAACTATTTGAAAAAGCCAAAAAAAACCAAGGGATTGACGAAGATGAAAATCCCCCAGAGCCGATATTTGATGCTAAAGGGGATGATTATGACATTCCTGCATGGCTTAACCCATTATTTGAGAAAACCACCAAAAAGGGCATTATAAGTGACAATGATGGCAAAACTTTATTGGCATCGCCTTTGCTCGTTTCCACCATTGATTATCTGATAGCAGCGGGCGAACCACACAAACAAGGACATCATGTCAAAGCCTTGCTACGATTAATAAGTAGTGATTTGATACTCGATGAAATCGATGGCTACGACCCCAAAGCCTTGATAGCAGTATTACGCTTGGTGCAGCTAGCTGCCATGTATGGTCGCCATGTGATTTGCTCATCGGCAACCCTCTCCAAGACATTAGCTATTAGCGTGCATCGTGCCTTTGAATCTGGTATAGCGATGCGACAAGCTTTACTAAATGATGACAAACAAGCCTTTAATATCGCCATTATCGATAATGAAATTGCCAGTAAAAATCCACCCAAAATTTGGCAACAAACGCTAACTCAAGATAGCGACACCCAAGCTGACGATAAAAATTTTAAAGATATTTACCAAACACACCTCAATGAATTACAGCTTGCTTTATCCAAAAAGACGAGCTTTCGCCTAGCCGAACTCAAACCCATGCCAAAGGCAACTATTAGCGATTGGCAACAAGCGGTACTTGAATCTGCCCAAATCTTGCATGATAGATACGCTTGGCAATGTCAAAATGGGGAAAAACGCCTATCCTTTGGCTTAATTCGGGTGGCAAATATTCACCATGCTATTAGCCTTGCTCATTATTTTGCCAATCATTGGCAACACGCCCATATCGCTTGCTATCATGCCAATGATTGGCGAATCAATCGTTTTTATAAAGAACAACGCTTAGACACTTTGCTAAGTCGTCATAAAGATGGCAAAAAACGCAAAACAGGTAATGAAACCATCGAGCAAGATAGCGAAATTATCGAACTCATGAAACACAGCCAACAAAAAAATGTACCCTTTGTCGTGATTGCCACGCCTGTCGAAGAAGTGGGGCGTGACCATGATTTTGATTGGGCAGTCATTGATGCATCAAGCGTTCAGTCCATCGTACAGACCGCTGGGCGAGTCAATCGTCATCGTCGAGAAACGATTCATGAGCCAAATATTATCATCCCCCAATTTAACTATCGGCATTGCAAAAACGTGCAACAACAAAAACCCAAACAACCTGCTTTTATCTATCCAGGTTATGAAAGTTATAGTCAAGATGAAAACTATCCAAACCATGATTTGGCAAAATTGTTACCTTGGCAAAATAATCAACTCATAATAGATGCTAGACTGCGTTTTGACAAAGATAACTGTCTATTTGCTAAACTTGATGATAGAGAGATACAAGGGTTTTGTGAGCGATACTTTTATGATGAAGGCGATGAGCTTTTTTCAAATGCCCAAGTGGATAGCTGTCTAATGACTGAGCAACTGTATCAAACATTCACCCCATTACGCGATAGACAGTATCAAGCCTTGTATCGAATAAATCCCAACTCTATCAAGGAAGGCGAGTTGGCCATAGAAAAATATGTGAATGCGTTTAATCCAGTATTTAAAAAGCAACAACAAGAATGGCAAGATTATAGCGGTGATTTTACCAAACCTATTTTACAACCCGCTAAGCCACAAGCGTGGCTGTATTTGTCGCCTAGTCAAATGGTGGAACAATGCGAATTTTATGATATTGATATTGAACAAGGCTGTCAAATTTCACTAAGTCTATATAATGATAAAAATGAGATACAGTGGCTATATGATGAAGGGTTTGGTGTAGTTAAAAAATAAGTAATTATGCTTGATATCGAATGTCTCATGTAAATTTGTTTTTATGATAGAAATTAAACTTTATCAAAATAATCTTATCACTCTAAATTTCATTAAACATTAGTATTAGTATTATCTATATTATTAAATTATAGAGGCTCTGTATTCCGCCATGGTAGCGGCTTTGCACGCAGATATGTGTACGGATAGGTGAATATGAATGTACAGATAGGAGAATCAAAATGGTCGGTTAGATGAAGTTAGATGTACCGATAGGTGAAATATGTGTACAGATTGATGAAGTTAGAATCTCAACATAGATTGAGAGCGATTATCATAAAATAATCCAAAATAAAACCTAATTCATTGATATTCACAAATTTTTATTAACTTTTGTAACCGACATGGATTAACATAGATTACGATTTTACCCATCGTCGAGTGCACTTCTATAATTAGGCTCACATAAATCTGAGATAATGGATAGCAAGTCACCCTATGACGATGCAAAATTTTTACAAGCAAGGTGCTGATAAAGTAATGATTATCAAACCCAATACCTTGGTCGAAGCAGGTTTTGACTTAACTGAAGCCGAGCATGACTTGATGACGCTTGCCATTAATAAACTGCATCGATTACAGTCAGGTGGCAAACGAGTATTAATTAGTGCAAAAGAATTCGCTGCCGCCAATCGAGTCAATGAAATCTATGCCTATCGAGCCTTAAAAGATACTGCCAAAATTCTAGGCGATAGAAAACTCAAATTTACCTTATATTTTGATAAAACCATCCAAGCAGAAAATGACGCTGACAAACTCACCGTTCTCAAACCTCATCATAACAATTTCACTATGCTTCGCTCAGAATATCATTGGCTGCAAGGCGTATCGTATCAAGATGAACAAGGTTTTATTATTCTAGATTTTTCTGATCCTTTAACCTTTCTGATTGATAATACCAGTAAAGCCTACACTCGTTATGATTTTATCAAAACCGTTGAGTTTAAAGGCTGTAGCAGTAAACGTCTGTATGAGTTAATCAACAAGTGGAAAGATACAGGCGGTGTACCAGAAATGACCGTCGAAGCATGGAAAGAATTTTTTGGGGTAGCTGATAAATATCCCAAAATTGCCGAATTCAAACGCCGAATCTTAGACCCTGCCATCAACCAGATTAATAAACAAGGCGATTTTAAACTCACTTTAAATGCGAGCAAATTTGGGCGAACCATTACCCATTTCTCTATCGTAATTAAAACCATCAAAAAGCCAGACCAACAAGTAGAACAAAAAACCGAATCTGACAAGAAATGGGCTAAATTATTGACGGCTAGCCAAGCTAATATTTTCGCCAAAAAACTTGCCAATGATAGCAGTTTTGGGGGTAAATACGCTCGAGTCGGAGAAACTACCGAAAGCTTTATCTCACGTCTGAATGAGGAGTTACAAAGGGATTTGTTGAAAATTACTGAGTATCTACCTTATCTGAAAAAAATTGGTTTTAAAGCTTAAGAGAGCAAGCATTGAAAATCACCCTTGTCATCACTATCAGATTTTTTGTATATCAGAGCCGATATAGATAACCTGACCAATCACAGCCAAAAAATCACGTTCTTTGAGCTGTTCTTGTGAAATATCAAATGCAGAATATTTTTGATTATCGCTGATAATTTTTAATCCTGTTGGTAATCGTTGTATGCGTCGTATAAAAAGTTCATTATTGATTAAAAGAGCATAGACCGCCCCATCAATGAGTTGATTTTGCTGTTTATTAATAATTACAACAGCATCATTACCAATCAGTGGCGACATGGTATCACCTTTATACAAATAGCCCACCAACTGCGAAGCATCAATTGCTCGCTCATTAAGCCACCAATTAGGCAATGGATAAGACAAGTCAGTTGATTGATTATTCATGTCCAATAATGCCAACCAATGCACGTTTTGACTACTCTGTGATAACTGTTCACCCGTCATCAACGTCCATGGATGCACGCCATAGATTCTCGCCAAATCAAACAAATACTCAAGTTTAGGTTCACGGCTACTCTCCTGCTGCTCCCAATCTTGCAGGGAGCTTCGAGAAAACCCTGATGTCTGAGAAGCGAGTTGCACCACTTCATCACGAGTTAGCTGTGCATTTTTTCTAGCCTGTTCCAAACGAAAAGAAAGATTATCCATTTTTTACCTTTAAATAGGTTAAATATTCATAATTAAAAACTTTTTGTAGGTATAAATTATTTTGATAAATCTATAATCAAGTAAAATTAGAACAAAAATACCTAATTTTATTCAAAAATAGGTTGCTTTAATAACTATTAATAGGTATTATATATTCATCGGCAGTTATTAGAGATAAATAAACTTTATTAATAACCCGATAATAAGTTTTTTTAAACTAAATCAACCTATTTTTAAAAGAGGTCATTATGACATATACCTACCTAACAACGGAAGAACTATCTGAACGTATCAAATATGACAAAGCCACCATTCGCAGTTGTTTAAAAGATAGCGTGCTCATCGAAGGAGTGCATTATATTCGCCCGTTTGGCGGTCGCAAAATTCTCTATGTGTGGGAACAAATAGAAAAGGATATGCGCAACACAGTTTTAGCCGACATCAATGCCATGGCATTGCAGTAAGGAGAAATTTATGGCCAGCATTCGTACCCGTCAAGGAAGTAAATTTTTGATGATTGATTTTCGCTTTATGAATAAACGCTGTCGAGAAACAACCAACCTAATCGACACGCCCGAAAATCGAAAAAAACTGGAAAAAATCATCCAAAAAATGGAAGCAGAAATCACCCTTGGACTATTTGATTATCTCAAATACTTCCCAAAAAGTGAGAAAGGCATTGAACTGATGGCAGTCAAAGAGCGTGTGCAAAGTTTTCAATCTGACACACCCGTATTTAAAGACTTTGCTGAAACTTGGTTTGAAGAAAAGCAAATTGAATGGCGAGCAAGCTACATCGGCAAAATCAAAGATATTTTGGATAAGTATCTGGTGCCACATTTTGGCAAACGCAGTGTTATCGCTATCACAAGGGCAGATGTGTTAGCGTTCCGTACATCCCTCGCCAAAGTGACCTACGGAACAGCTAACAAGCATCTGTCAGCAGCCAGAATTAATTCGATAATGACCACTTTGCGTATGATACTGCAAGAAGCGGCAAAACGCTATAAATTTGAAAATCCTTATGAGGATATCAAGGTTTTAAAACTTGATAAGCCTGATATTGAGCCATTCACCATTGACGAGGTTTGGAAATTTATCAATGGCGTGCGTAAAGACTATAAAAACTATTACACCGTAAGGTTTTTCACCGGCATGCGAACCAGCGAAATTGATGGACTAACGTGGGAGCATGTGGATTTTGACCGCCGTGAAATCCGTGTTCGCCAAGCGTATGTTAAAGGCGTAATTGGTAAGCCCAAAACCCAGGAATCCAATCGCGATATCGCCATGTCACCGTGGGTTTATGAAGCGCTACAAGCGCAGTACAAAGTCACCCATGGTCGCTCAAAATTCGTGTTTTGCAATCGAGAAGGAGAGCCACTCGATTATCACAATGTCAATCGTAAAGTGTGGCATCCCACGCTTCGACTGTTAGGGTTAAAAGCCCGTAATGCCTACCAAACCCGCCATACGGCTGCAACGCTATGGCTTGCGGCAGGGGAGGCGCCAGAATGGATCGCAAGGCAGATGGGTCACGCCAATACTACCATGTTGTTTAAGGTTTATAGCCGCTATGTGCCGAATATGACACGCCGTGATGGCAGTGCCTTTGAAGCTTTGATAGCTACCAGTCAAAAAGGGGAGTGTAGTCATGCCAGTGATTGATTATGAACAACTGCGACAAGCCATGAAGCCTGATTTGATTAGCCAAGAAGCTTGCAATTTCGCTAACGAATTAATCGCTGAGTATCACATTATCAACAATGCCGATTTAGCAGAATGGATGAATGAGCATCATTGTAATTCTCATCGAGCATTAAGGCTTTGGGCACAACGCCAACTATCATCCATTGATAAAGATGAAACGCGAGACGAGCAATATCGGCAAATTAGGCATTTGTTTCAACATGATTTTTCAAATTTTTTAGAGAGAGTATACTAAAATGCGTATTCACTTACTGACTAATAAAATGCTCAATGGTACTTCGCTCCAGATGTGCCTAGATTACTGGCATCCATTTAATCAACATCATCCCAATCGACTTGAGTGGCATATCAAACAGCTATGTCATTACTATCAAGTAACCTTTGAAGAGTTATTCTCGAGATTATCGATGGTAAGGGCTTATGATTCAAGTATTCGCTGTAAAACTTGTGGCAAACTGTACGAGCTTTACAACCCGTGCGATTTGCCCGATCCTAATTATTTTTTAGATTGGCAATGTGCGCAATGCTTAGCCTTTATCAATAGAGGTGTCGTAGATTTACAGGGATTTTTGGCATCAGTTGAACCTGATAATGAAATACCATTTTAATTAGCCTTCGCATTTAAAAAACACCGCAATCTAGCGGTGTTTTTTTATAAAAATCAAAAACAGCATGGTCATTTATCTATTAGCAAATTTTTGAATCAATAAAGTTACCGCTAATTTTAACAAAAAAACAACTCAAAAAAATGCGTGTGGGGGTCTTTCTGTTAGAAATTTTGGCTATAATTAAAAAATCGTAATTTTATTACTATTTATAAAATGCAAAATATTTTACTAAGTTATCTATCTAAACAAGATATGGATGTCCATCCTGATGTATTGGATTGGAAGGATTTTTATCTAAATTATCTCGTTTGTAATTTGAATATTGAGCAAATAAAAACAGAATATTTGCGTGCAAAATCAATAAACACAGTTGTATTAAAGGACAAGAAGAGTTACCAGTTCACCCATAATTTAATTTTGAATAACGTCCTGACCGAATTAACTTATCAATCAATGATAAAAGGTGAAGATAATTTGAAAATTATTGAGGTAAAAGATATTGCAGCCTTTAATTTTTTATCGAATGTGATATTTGAAACGCTCGATATTATTTGTCGCAACAGCAAATCATTTGAAAATTTAAACGAAATTTATGATGCACTTGATTTGCTTATTAATCCACTTGCATGGAAAAAGATTTACCCGAATGCCAAGTTTACAAAAACTTGTTTTTACAATCTCATTAACGTAAAGATGCGTACGGCACAGCATCGTCAGCAAGAATTAGAGAATAAAAATGACTGAAAATGCTGAAGAATCTAATTCAGAACTACCACTTTTGTCACGGCATGATTTTCAAAGCTTAATAAAAAACACCTTATTGTTCGAAAATTACCCTGTTGAAGAAAAAGCAGACACAAAAGCAAAAGAGCAGCTGATCCAAAATCTGGTGATGACGTGTTTAATCGCACAAAAAATCGTGCGAGATGGCGATATTGAAACTAAAAACATCGAAAAAATTCAAACAGCGTTCAAAATTAATATATTGGAAAGTATAGAAGCGAAAAGAGGTGAATTAAATAAGCTGCCAAATCTCCTAAAGTTGCCTTTTTTGATTTCAAAGTTTGAATTAGCGCCACAACAAATCGGCTGGACAAAAATTGCTTTTTACTTGGCAATAGTACTGAAGCATCACAAATTAAAATCTTATTATCAACGTATCATCAAACGCTTAAAGATTGCGTGTTTTTATAAAACACCCATAAAAACTTGGATTTTAGAAAATCTCCCCCATTTTTCGGACGACCCTGCATGCGCTTTGCAAATTGATTCATTGAGGGATTTTTTGGTTGAGTTAGAAATTCAGACCAATAATAAAACGCGTCGCAACCAAGCGACTGAAATCCGATTGTGTCTTGAAGTTGCGCTTAATCCAAAGCGTCGTAAAAAAATTGATAGAGCAATCAAAAAGCTAAATGCTAAACGAAAACCCCGCAAAAAAAAGCCGCCGCAAAATTTATCCGCTCGGGACTTTATCCAACCCACTTTTCAATCTAATCCAAATTTGAATACCACGGATGATGTTGAAAATTATCAGCCCGCACTGCAGACAGTGTGTTTTGAAAGTAAAGATACTGAGCAATCGACAGCGAGTTCAACCGAAGTTACAGTCGATAACACGGGTGAGCCGTTACTTGAGTATCAAACCATCCCCAATGCTTTGGTTCGTTACAATGCACCGCTGCAAATGGTTGATTTATCCGTTCGGCAAATGTTTATCAGCCAGCGTGAATTGATGCTAAATTCAAGTGTTTATCTGCTTTCGCCAAAAGCCTACCAGCTCGTTTTTGCAAGGCTAGTAAAAGACTGTCAGTTACAAGAAGAAATATTAAGTCGTGAGCAGCTTAAGCTTAAAACATTAGCCACAATTTTGCTGTTATCAATGATCACGTCTATTCCTGTTGAATCGCTCATGATAAAAGGTTTTGTGAGACAGTCTGGGATATTTAAGCTATTAAAGACCAAGGTTTATTTGCACGCATCCTTTGAAATTACTGCACGTAAAAAGAAATTTGAAGCCCACATTTTTGAAAATGAGAAAGCAGAGATTGAGCTGCCAATGCCCATTAAACTTGTAGGATTTTTAGCGAATAAACGATTATTACCCACACAGACTGATGTTCGAGACTATATCGCTCAAGTGAGAACAGAGTTGAGTTTGCCGTACCTATCAGTGCATCGTATTGAGTCAGCCTTGCAAGTTAGCTTGACTCGTTATATCGAGGGTAGTAACAGCCATATCGCTGAAATTATCTGCCGAATCCCGCCAATATCCGCACCTGCAAAATTTTATAGCAGTCATATGCTAAATGAATTAATCACCCATTATAAAAATGCGTTGGTTTGGCTGAGAAAAGATACGTCATTTGACTTGGGCTTTCTAGAAACAAAAAAAGACTATACCACAGGCTCGGGGCAAGCACTCACACTGTCATTTGTCAAATCATTACTTGATGATATTTTTCATACAGCCGTCATCACCAGTACATCAAAATTTGAACTATTTAATAACGTCAGTAGTTATGTCTGGCTGATTTTTTGTCTCACCACAGGGATTCGTCCCAATAATCGTATCACCCATATTCATGATATTGATTTAAATGAATATTCTGCTCAAACCCTTATTTCTGACAAACCCAATCGTTCCGTGAGAAATCATCGTCTAGTGCCAATCTGCCCAACGCTAGTAACAACGTTGACGTTATACCGCTGGTTTCTCGCCAAATTTGCCCAATTGCTCCATCGTAGAAAATGGGTCAACCAAGTGATCAAACCGATTTTGTATGAACATGACGATAGCGACAATATGCTGATTAACTTAATTTGTGAACAAGGCGAGAAAATAGCGACAGTAAAACGTGGTCAGATTGCAGAATTTATCAAACCTTTTTTTGACATAGATCCCTACTTTACTCGGCATTTTGTGAGAGTTCAGCTTGAAAAACGCGGTGTCGAAATGCCCATTATCAATGGTGTCATCGGTCATGAAAAACATCGCCAAGAATTTTTTGGTCGATACTCATCGGGGAGTAAATCCGCTATCTACGCACTAGCTGATGTGTTTGAGGCCATAGCCAACGATTTGGGCTTGAATGACATCAAAGCAAAATTTCAAAAAATAGACAAGTTATTACATCTATTACCAGAGCAATCTTCTAAACCCGATGAGACATTAGATGAGAAAAGCAGCAAAAAAACAAAGATTGACGCAACAACAAAGACGACAGCTTAAAAAATCTAACTATAGCCAAATGCCATCAGAATTTAGCCGCTGGGGTGTTTGGCACAAAGCTTATCATCCGATTTGGCAGACATTGCAATGTTTGTGGTACCAAACCCAAGCCGATGAGTCGCTTTTGGCAAATCCCAACCATTTGCAGTCGCCTACTCGCAAAATTGAAAGTATCAAATATCAATGGCAAAAGGCTCAAGCATCACTATACATCAAACAAATCTGTTGCGATATTTCGTCAAATGCGTATTTACAGTATTTGCGAGATTTATATCAGATTGAAAAAGACTATAAAAGCCTGTCAAATAAAGGTTTTGATATTTTTATTAAAAAAGCCAACACCTTATTATTTGCTGAGTACGGGGCGAGTGAGACAATTTATCGCTACGCTAGGCAACTATTACAGCAATTTGTAGCGTATCAAAATACCAATTTTCGGTTAAATGAGTACTACTTTGGGGTAGTGCTAGCCCCCCAAACCATGCCATCAAAAATTAACCCGCTACAAATTACGGAATCTTATGTCAGACACGGTAAGCAGTTTAATAAAATTTTAGATGTAGTAAAAAATCATTGGCAAACCACCAAGAAATTTAAAATCGAAGAAAAAATTGGTTGGCTGATATTCTCAGGTATTGCGTTTGGTGGTATCAATGATGCAAAAATGCTGCACGCATGGCTAATCAATTTGCTAAACAATGACTTTCAACCTTACCTAAATTATCGTTTATTGACCCAAATCCGCTACGCCAATAAAAACTACGGCAATGAACGACTTGATGATGGTGGTATTTATAACAGCCAACAAATTTGTATTGACCCGATGAGTCAATGTTGGCTGTTAGCCCTACAACATGACCCTATCGATGCCTCAATGCTAGGCAATCTCAATATTCATGTGCTTTTATTTAACGTAATTACCCCTTTACTTAAACAAGCCAATTTGACCATCCCATCATTTTCTCGGTTGTTACAGTCAGCCAGTTCTCATTGGGAGCGATTGCGAGATGTACATATCGACCATGCGCTAACCATGGTATTACAAGGTCGGCAAGTAACCACTGGTTTAAGAATTGAGAGTTTTTTAACGATTCATGACAGCAATTTTACCAATCATGATAAGGTTTATGATATTGATGAGTTACTCACGCTGACCATCACCGCAAATAACCATAAAAATATCGACAACTTGACCCTTTCCCAGAAAGCGGAACAACGCAAAACCGATGTTTTAATCAATATTCGAAAAGTACTGCGAGAACCAAATGCCAGACTCTATCATATCACTGTCCCCAATTTTGATAGTTTATCCAAGCGAGATAAAGTGCGGTATAAGCTTGTCGATATGCAAGAAGTGGTGGCAACGCAGGCTGAAAAAGTATTATTGGCATGGGTCATTGATTTGGTTAAAGAGCGTTCAAAAACCAGTTTACAAAGTATTGAGAAATATCTATTCACCATTGGCTACGAGTGGCTATACTTTGTGAGTGACAGTGAGTTACAAGGTTGGGAGGCAGATGATTTTGAAGAGTTATATGAAGAAATCGTTGATTTTAAAAAATCAAAGCTTAAAAACAAGGACATTGCTTATTCTGCCAAATTGCTAAAACGCTTGCATAATTTTGGGATGGAAAAATTCGGTTTTGTCGAGGCAGATATTCCTGAAGCCACCGCCATGCGGTGTGTACGTGCCGAGTGGATTTCGCCCAACCTATACCAACATATCTTATTACAAATCCGTCGCTCGATTGACCCGATGGAAGCAGACATGTTTTTATTATTGTTTATCCTTGCTTATCGCACAGGGATGCGAAACAAAGAGCTACTTGGCTTACGTTTTAGCGATATTGAAGCGATTGGCACCGATGAGCCGTCGCTACTGATACGTCCAAACAATTATCGCAAAACCAAAACCGAAGGCAGTATTCGAAGAGTGGCACTTTATGCTTTATTAAGTCTACAGGAACTTGAGTTTTTTACTGAGTATGTCAAAAGCAATCATATCAGCAAGCAGCAACAATATTTATTCACGTTATCTACTGAGAATACCCCAATCCCCAGCCATACGCCCCTAAAATTATTGGATAAAATTGTCAAAGATATTTCCCCAAATGCTGATATCCAAAACACTAGTACCCAAAACGCTGATACCAAGTTTACCTTTCATGCCTTCAGGCACACGGCGATTAGCAACTTAGCTCTCGCGCTAAATGCAGATGACGCATTGACGCAAACTTTAACAGGTCTAAATACCAAACATATTGATCAGATTGTCCAAGGTTTATTGGGTGTGAAAAAATACCATACTGACAAATGGTATGCCATTTCGGGGCTGATGGGGCATTTATCGCCAGAACGTAGTTTTGAATATTACAACCACTTTGCGATGCTCACGGCAACTTATGAACTTAGCAAAGCCAATATCGGCTTGCCTTACGATAGCTGGATAAACATTACTAATTTGCAACACCGCGCAATTTCAAAACGCCATGATGTACAACTCGCTGATATACGTGCATTATTGTTTCGAGAAAATTTTGGGCAAAAATTGCGAAAATCAACGTCATTTGCAATCGCCAATCTCAATTTTAATGATGAAATATTTGGACGCAACTTACCAAAGCACAGCGATTCACCGCTGCTCAATTATCGACCCCAACAAATTCAAGCGGTGTTAGAACATTTGGAAAAAAATCCAAAGGCTGATAGCAATGTGATTGGCGATGATACGTTAGTATCGCCACAAGATATTGGCTTGATTAAACAAAAAGCATTCGCCATCCAAAAGCTAATGACAGAACGTCGTCACTATCGATTTTTACACGAAAACACGCACTACGGCATGATAGCTATACAAACGCATTTTGAGCATCGAATGCTCGGTATGATGCTCAGAAATGCCAATATCTTACGACAAGATTTACCTAATTGGCAGTTTTTTATCCGTACCCTTGCCGATAGAATGACGACTACCGATTCTTCCATACCGTTTGGTAAAAGTTATGGCGAAGTGCAAATCCTGCTGAAGTTTTTACCGATTGCGATTACAATATTGCCCAAAAATCGCTGGATGATCAGTTGTGATGAACCGATTTTGACTATTTTAAACCGTCACCAACTATTTGATAAGGATGAGTTATTTAGCGATAATGATAATCAATTTGAAGATATCAATGCCCAACCAGAGGCACAACTGAGTACAGAAAAATTTGAAGAAGTGCAAACGACGCTTAAGTTTCGATATAAAAATGATAACACCCAGACTTCAATTTTAATCGGCATAGCCACGCCAGATAATCAGCTAAATCGAACAAATTCGTGGCGATTTTCGGCATTACTGCGTTATTTTACCCATTTGGTGCTCATCACGGATGAGACGTTAAAAGCGATATTACCATCAACCGATGATATGTAAACTTTAAATTGGAACATTCATGCAACTGAAAGATCTTGCCAAAATTTTTGTTGGTTTAAATAAAAAGTTTATCAATCAAGGTGACAATCTCATCACCGTCAGACAACTGACCGCGCAAAATTTTACCGATTTGGGCACGCTTGAGATTGATGACAATCCCGACAGTTTGGTCGCTATTTCACCTGAGGTATTCACCACACAGCAACTACAAGTGGGTGATGTGTTATTGGTGGCTCGTGGTTTTAATATGCGCTCAGCCATTGTGCGAGCGCAGGATATGGGTGATATACCGCTTGTGGTGGGGGTCAATTGTTTTATACTGAGAGCCAAACCTAATTTGCTGTTACCTGAAGTATTGGTCAGTCTGCTTAACAGCGAATACGGACAGGCTTGGCTTGCCACGCACAACCGAGCGACAGTCACCGCCACAATTTCGGTTGGTCGGCTAAAAAAGTGGCAAATTGATGTGCCAAGCCAAGAGAACCAGCAAAAATTAGCCGATTTTTTTTGGCAAAATATAGTTACTTTGCAAGCGTTAAACCAACTGATGCAACAACATCAACGCGCCGCTTCTGCCGTATTTCACACCTTAATGCCCCAAGGTAGCCATCATGACCAGTAGGACACAATCACCAAACAATACAAAAATATCGACTTTTAATGCCGTTTTTGATAAAAACTATCAATCACTCAGACGAGAGCTCACCGCTGAAAATGCCATGTTGGTGATGATAGTATCTGCCTATGTGGCGTATCTTAACGAGGCGCAGCAAAATCCAATTGCTGATTTGGTTGGCAACTTGATGACCGCTAAAGACGATGCCAAAGCTTTACCTGATGAATTTGCGGCAAAGGAGTTAACAGACCAGTCGTTGCTCACACCCAATGTGAAAATCGAGCAAATATTACGACAGTTTTATGATAGCCAAGATTTGGATGTTGTCATTGCATCGCTCATCAAATTGTTATCGGATACCGCCCATCCATGGCAGTGTATTCAAGCGGATTTTAGCCAACTGCAACAGCAATTTTTAACAGCACAAGCCTATGCTCAGCAAATCACGCCATTGCTTTATCAAAAATTACATGCCCTATCTATTAAAAATCAATGGGGCGACCCATTGGCAATTAGCCTGCTATTAAAAGGGATTGTTGGTGAAACGCACGGCTTGACAATATACGATGGCGCAAGTGGCGTGGCAAATAGTGGCTTTAGCCTAGCACCTGGCAAGCTTATTTTGCGAGAAATTCACATGCTGCCTGCCTTGCTAAGCCGATTGTTATTAACTATGGTTGAGAGTGATGCCGAGTTAAAAATTTTGGACAGTTTGACAGCAAAAGAAGAAAGCCATCAAGCAGATATTGGTATTTGTTTACCAAGTTTTGGCAATGAGATTCAGCCGTTTGCGTTAACAGAGGTTAACTATCTACAGCCTTTAAATGTTTTTCATGCGATTCCCAGCAGTGCCTCCGAAAGTCTATGGGTTCAGCTTTATCTATATCATCTCAACGATAAGGGCAGGGCATACCTAATATTGCCCATCGGCTGGTTATTTAAAGGGGGGTATGACCTTGCTGTGCGAGAAGCATTGGTGCATCACAATCTGATTGAAAGCGTGACCCTTTTGCCGCTGGGAATTTTGCAATATAGTCAAGCCAACGTATGCTTAGTGGTATTAAATACAGCAAAAACAACCGACACGTTTTGGTTGATGACGGCAGAAAATATACAGGTTAATCGCAAATACGGCGGTGAAATAGCGGAACAATCAATCGCAAAAATCATCGACTTTATAAAAAATCCAACTGAAAATAACGTTGCGGTTAAGGTGACGCAAGCACAAATTGCACAATATAAGTATGACCTAAATCCAAAATGCTATTTTAAAGACCCATTAGACATTGCAACATTGGAATTAACGACGGAATTAACAGCGTTAGCAGACTACCAACGCCAATATGAAGCGGCAAAAGTACAACTAGACAAACTATTGTCGTCCATTGCAAAACAAAGCTAGGCAATGATGGTTAAATGATAGCTATGGCTGTGCTTTGAAACGATGAACCACCCCGAATTTATCGGAGACAAGTTTGCTTGAGTCAAGCAGCATAGCCTGACGGAACTAATGAACAATAGTAGATATTTTCCGCATCCACTACGAGCATAGCTCTCCGTCTTGCACTCGGGCAAAGCAGTACTTTGCTAATCCTCGTTCAGGCGACACATATTCATTGGTAGAATGCAACCCTTCAAGGTTGTACCATTGTGCCCAATCAAGGGTTACGAGAGCAACATCATTTACACCTTCCCAGGTTTGTTTTAAATAATGGTAGTGGTTTGAAAAGTATGCTGAGAAAGAAATAGAAAAGACAACTTGGTAAAAAGATGATAATTTGAGGTTATGAAGACACAAATTACAATCAAATGCCCAA
>NZ_DALZSV010000026.1:0-31930 GCF_032014955.1 Moraxella sp. CTOTU47724 | reverse complement strand
AGCAAAGTTTTATCCAAAAATCTTAACTAAAAACCTTGCACAAAATAATGCAATAATTTTTAGCCAAACTATTATAGCGGTGAGCCGATAAAGAAATGTAAACGGACATCGTTGTTATCCCCTGTCAGACCTTTTGCCACATCGAGCCGTACCAAGCCTATCGGTGATTGCCAGCGGATACCTGTACCGATACTGACCGCCGTTGCGTTATCATATTCGCCAGTTGTATCATACGCATTACCAAAGTCAGTAAACACAGCGCCCCGAAAACTCGGTCTAAACTCATAGTTATACTCTGCCGAGCCTACCGCTAAGGCATCACCACCGACTAAGAAATTTTCGCCACCATAGGTCGGTCCTAAACTATCGGTGTTGTAGCCGCGGATACTAGAATCACCGCCGGCAAAAAAGCGTGAACGGTAAGGCACATCATAAAAATCACCGCTATATAAATAGCCCAAATCCAACCGCCCGATCACTTGTTGTTTGTTATCTTTGCCAAAAGTATACATCCCCGTACCACCCGCACGCAGAATGGCCATATTGGTGTCACTCAGCGCCCCTTTAGCACCGACTTCAAGCGAATAACGTTGGCTATAACCCCACGTTGGCGTCAGCATATTGTCTGCTACTGTTTTATTGATTGCATAACCTGCCAACAAAGCTTGTTGGGTATAGTCCGATGCGTAGTTGTTAAAAGGATAAGGCAAGCTATCGGTGCTATATTTTTCAGGGTCGACTGTCAATTTATCGCCGCGGTAGCGCAGTGAATAGGTGCGGTTCCAACCACTATCATGATAAATATTGCGGGCGATACTGGCATAGACCGTGTCTGCTTCAAAGGTATTGACTAGGTCATCAACTTCTTTGTGCTGATAGCCGACTGTGCCTGTTAGCTTATCGTTGAGGGGATGCTTGTAGGGCAAGCTGGCATTAAATTCCACCGCTTGATCGACTTTGGATAGTGCCACTGATGCCCCAGTCTGCAGACCACTTCGGTTAACCAAGTTGTTTTGGTATTTACCGGTCAAGCGCACGCCCACATCCGTTTCATAACCCAAACCCACCTGTGCCTCATGGGGCTTGGTGGCATTGAGTACCACATAGGTTGGGATTTGCTTTCTTTCATACACTTGTCGTGGCGTGAGCTTTGGTATGACTTGGTCTTCTCGTGGTTTAATGGGTAAGTCTTTGTCTTTGTCCAGTTTTTTTGCCGTTTTACTGACCGCATTGGCTATGACCACCAGCGGATTTTTACTTTTATTTTCGGCCTCGGGTGATAACTCCATATCTTCGGGTGCGGCCAATAAATTTTTGGCTTTTCGGCTGATGGCATTGAGACGTTGTTCAGTCGAATCATCGACTTCAAATTGAATCGGCGCGATGTCATTGGGGTCTTGCACCTGATTGACGGTTTTTTGCGTCGTGCTATCGACAGTACCTGCGGATTGAAGTTCAGATGAGTTACTTTGAGTTGAATTGCTTTGAGATGCGAGACTTTGCGCGGTTGAATTGGTAGGTAAAATAGCGGCGGATGTATCAGAAGTGCCAGCGATATTGTCGGCTGTGGTATTGCTGCTGTTGGCAGTGCTGAGCGTAGCCGAGCCCGATTGTTCAAATGCAATATCGCTTGCCGCTTCGTCTGATGGCATGATGACATCCACATCCACCCCATTAAAATAACGGGTGGCAGTCAAATTGTTGGTAAATTCGGTGACAAAGGGTTGATAGTAGGCATCGCCTTTTTGGTACGTCATTAATGCTTTCATTAGCTTTGGCTTTAAAGGCAGCTTATCTGGGTCATCGGTCAAATTGCCTTGCTTATCAATGCTATATATCTTCACATCATCAAAGTGATAGCGAGTTTTTGTGTCATAAATTAGGTCAACATCGGCAGTATTGTCCGGCAAAATAATATCCACCGAACTATTGAGCCATTTGGCATCAAAGTAACCATTGGTTTGCGCGACGCCTTCAATCGTGGCCTTTGCGGCTTTATAGATACCATGACTGAACACATCCCCTTCTTTGGGCGGGATTTCTTTTTCAATCACAGGATACACCGGCAGCGCGTTATCGCCTTCTCCGCCTTCACCACGGATATCAATGATGCGATTTTGCACGATGACGGGTTTACCGACCTCTAAGCTGACTTGGATATTGTCATTGCCTAAATGCTTAAAAGCAATTTTAGTGTCATAAAAACCCACCGCCTCTGCTGCATCTTTGGCAATTTGGCGTAATTTGTTTACACTGGCATTAAAATCCGACACCGATTCGACGGTCACTTTTTCCAATGCCGCTTTGATATTACGCGCAGGCTCGAGTTTGGCATCTGCATTGGCAAAGCTGATATCAATATAGTTGAGCCCTTCGCCGCGACCAATGATTTTGTTCTTCAAGCGCGCTACGATGCCTTGCGGCTCTGCTGTCACGGTTGAGTTGGCTTGTGGGGTGGTCAATGCCGTTGTTTGCTGTTGATAGGCGGGCAAGTAATCATTGGGATTGATGGTGTCGGTGGATTTGATATTGCTGACATCATTGGCGACGCCTTGATTACTAAGATTCTGATTGGCAATATTTTGGTTAGCGATATTTTGATTAGATAAATTGGTTTGCTCGCTTACCTTTTGATTAATCGCGTCGAAATTCTGTTTTTCGGCGGTCAGCTGCTCAGTGACTTGCGCTTGGGATTGGGCTTGGGCATGCGATTGGGATTGAGTATTCACACTTGCAGGCTTGCTATTGTTGATTTGATTGGCAACCGACTGCGGCGTGGCTTGATCTAATGATTTACTGTAGCCAACACTAGGTTGGTTTTGTTTCAACGTCGCCACAGGTTGGTTAAAATTATTAAAGTCTGCCAATGTCTGATTATCGAGTTGTTGACCAATTTTATCTTCAACGCGCTGCTGATTGAGTTGATACAGATAAGGCTGAGCGGTATTGGCATCGGTAGTGATACTGTCTTGCGCAGTTGCCGCAGGCGTGGTATTTTGCGCCGTGCTACCCTTGCTGTCATTGGCGGTGGTCTGCGCTGCGCTGCTAGTGGTTAGCGTGCTATTCGTTGCTGAGGTGTTAGCCAAAGTATTAACTGAGCTATTAGCAGAACTACTAACAGTAGCTGGCATTATTGGCGTTTGTGCCCCCCAAGCAGGCACTACACCTACACTAACCAAGGTAATTGCCAAACGTATGGGGGTCAAGCGAAACAGCGAATGATTTGATACGCTAGAATGGGCGGGGCTTTGACGAGGATTTGACGGACAAGGATTTGACGATAGTGGAGAAATGGCATAAAAAAAACTAAACGGGTTATCGGTCAATGCGGTTGACTGACGATAGGGTAGCAAATTTATTGGTTTCATGATAAAAATCAAATCCTTGAGCGAGCACTAGGCGATTTTAGCATAAACATTTTACTAACCAAACATTTTCGCAACCCTTTGTAAAATATTTGTTAAGATAGGCATCATCAGACATTTCTAGGATTGCTCATGAGTACCCAATTTGCGCTTTTTAAATACAAACGGTTTAGTGCCATGTTTGCCACCCAGTTTTTAGGGGCATTTAATGACAATGTATTTAAGCAAGGTTTGATTTTAGTACTGACCTTTATGGCAGCGGCAAAATTGGGGATGCGTGTCAGTTTGCTCAACAATCTGGCGGCGATGCTGTTTGTATTGCCGTTTTTTTTGTTTTCCGCCTTGGCGGGGCAAATCGCTGATAAATATGAAAAATCTTGGCTGACAAGGCTGATTAAAATCCTTGAAATCGTCATCATGGTAGTTGCCGCATTTGGGTTTGTGTTTGAGATTTATCCGCTCTTATTTGTTGCGTTATTTTTGATGGGTACCCATTCGACGTTTTTTGGTCCTATCAAATATGCTTACCTACCCCAAGCCATGACCACCAATGAGTTGGTGGGTGCCAATGGGCTGTTTCAAATGGGCACGTCACTGGCTATTTTGACAGGGATGATGCTGGCTGGCGTGTTGATGAAGTTGGACAGTCCGCTATTTTGGATATCTGGGGTGACGGTTTTTGTGGCGATTATGGGCTACTTGGCTTCTCGGTTTATTCCCATCATGACTGCGCCGCAGCCTGATTTGACCATCGACTGGAATATCTTTCGTACTAGCTGGCAAACCATTGCCAATCTATATCGCTTACCGATTATGTGGTTTACCATTTTGGGTAATAGTTGGTTTTGGTTTTATGGTGCCACGTTTTTGACCCAAGTACCTGAATTTAGTAAGTCTATTTTGCTAGGCGATGAAAGCGTCGTGATATTTTTATTGACGCTGTTTTCTGTCGGTACGGCGCTCGGCTCACTACTATGTAAAACGCTGACCAAAAACCAAGTGAGTTTAAAGCTGTTGCCCTTTGGGATTGCAGGATTGACGATTTTTGCGATTGACTTGTATTTCACGCTTTCAGCGATGCATTTGCCGCCACTCGCCAACAACGCACACTATAGTATCGGTATGATTTTTGCCACGCAGGGTGCTATGCGTGTGTTTGTCGATTTGTTTTTATTGGGTTTTTCAGGCGGTATTTATATTGTACCTTTATACGCTTATATGCAAGCTTATTCACCTGAAACAAGCCGTGCTCGCATTATCGGTGCCAACAATATTTTAAATGCCGTATTTATGGTGGGTTCGGCGATTTTTTCGATTGTTTGTTTGACCGTATTTAACGTGAGCCTGCCGATGCTATTTGCGATTGTCGGAGTGATAAATTTAGTCATAGGTATCTGGTTATTTTTAAAACTAAAAAAATATAGCCCTGCCAAGCCCATTATGACCCATGAATAATACTTTATCGCCCTATTTAATCACTCCGTTAGACAGTTAGCACAAATAGTTAGGAATGCTAGGCAACGGATGGATGGCAAACAATGGATAAATAAGGATTTTTGCGCCATTTTTTCATTTGAGTCCAAAATGTTGCTATTTGTTATCGTTTGGCAAAGAAACGTTGTTGTTCACTTCAGTTACTTTGTAAGTGGTTAAAAGTTAGTTACTATACCCTGACTTGTTGTAATTTTTTTTGTATCACTTGCTAGGAATGACTGTTATGTTTGCCACTTATAAAACACTGTGCACGCCCAAACTGGTAAAAATTAGTGCGATAGCCTGTACGGCGGTGTTGATGACCGCTTGCGCTTCACAGAAGATCGCGACCGTGGATAAGCGCCCTGTGTATGTACGGGGTGTGCCCAACTATTATATTGTCAGAAACGGCGATACTTTAAGCAAAATCGCCGCCACTTATGGATTGGATTATCGTCGGGTTGGTGCGCTCAACGGGCTCGATAGCAACTATACCATTTATCCAGGGCAACGCTTGATTTTAACCTCAGCAAGTAGTCCCACTTCTTATCGTCCAACAACCATTCGCCCGGTGACGGTCAACCAATCATCCCGCCCGTCTAACCCGACTTATTACCCACCTAGACAAGCCAATAACTTATCAACCCCGTTACCGATGCCAAATCAAGTCATCGTGCCAACCAGCAGCTTGTCACAAGGTTGGTTACGTCCTACCAATGGCAATCTATTGCGGCCGTTTAACCAGCAAACAGGTACGCTAGGTATGTGGTTTGGCGGACAAGCAGGGGCAAATGTTGTCGCCAGCCAGCCAGGTACGGTGCTGTATGTCGGTAGTGATTTGCCAGAATATGGCAAATTGATACTGATTCAGCACAACAGCGACTACATTAGTGCCTACGCGCATTTGGGAAGTTTTGCTGTACAAGAGCGCCAAACGGTGCAAGCAGGTCAAACCATCGGTACCGTTGGAACCGACAATAATTTGAATCAACCTGCCGTAGAGTTCCAAATCCGTTATCGTGGCACGCCAGTCAATCCTGCCAGTTATTTAAAATAATCAAGCAGTTATTTAAAATAATCAAGCAGTTATTTAAAATAATCGCAATAAAAAAGCCAATTCATGACGATTGGCTTTTTTTGTCAGCGTGATTATCGGTGAGAATGATTAGAGGGCAATCGCGGTCGCCATGTTATTGGCATAGTCAATCGCACGATACAGACTATCGGCACTCGCTTTGCCTGTGCCTGCCAAATCCAGTGCTGTGCCATGATCGACTGAGGTGCGAATATAAGGCAACCCTAAAGTGATATTCACGGTTTCGCCAAACCCATGTGATTTGAGCGGCGCCAGTCCTTGATCGTGATACATGGCGATGATAGCATCGGCAGTGGCGATATGTTTTTGGGTAAACAAGGTATCAGCTGGCATCGCCAAACTAATATCCACACCTTGATCGCGATAGTGCTGTAACACAGGATTGATGATGTCAATTTCTTCTCTGCCTAGATACCCGCTTTCCCCAGCATGAGGGTTGAGTCCACAGACCAATATTTTTGGGTGAGTGAGACCAAATTTTTGCTGACAATCATGGATGACAATATCAACGGTTTTTGCCACTTCTTCGTGGGAAATCGCATCGGCGACCGCACGCAGGGGCAAATGGGTGGTGACTAAAGCCACTTTCATCAGGCTATTGGCGAGCATCATCACCACTTTATCCAGCCCCGACTGCTGCATAAAAAATTCGGTATGCCCCATAAAGTCTGGCAACACAGTCATAATCACCGATTTTTGCAGTGGCGCGGTGACAATTGCAGCGACTTGTTTGCTGATGGCGAGCTTATGCGCCAGTTGCAACTGTGCGATGACCATTGGCGCGTTATGAGGATTTAACTGCCCTGCTACCACAGGTTGTGCTGTCGGCACATCCACCACCAAAATAGTATCATGCGCTGAGGGTTGCGCAATTTGCGGTAAATCTTTTAACTCATGTAACTCATGCGTCGCTAATTGTTGAATCATCAATCCGTCTTTTACAGCGCCTTTTTGTTTGAGCTCACTATACCTTTCTTGCAGCGCGTTGATATCTGCCAACACAATGACAGCGCGATTGGGCAGATTTAATTGCTGTCTGTCAGCAAGCATCAGTATGATATCCATGCCAATACCCGCAGGTTCGCCCGAGGTAATTACTAAGGGAAGACTTTGCGTGGTCATTTTTATACCTTTTGATTAACACTGATAAAGCTATCAGTTAATATTTTTGAATTCATTATCACATGTGGCGCATTGTTAACTTGATTAAATAGTTTCATGCTCATGAGTTGAACTAAAACCCTGATTACGCGGATGATGGTTAGCGATTACCAATGATTTGATTAAATGAAATCTAATTATTTGCGTAATGTTAAGTAACTATTGTATACCCAATGAGTTTGCTATTATTAACTTAATTTAAATCAGTGTATAATAGCACTACACTTTACTGTCAATCCTGTATTTTACTGTTGTTATCAATGGAGTCCTTATGGCTACCTACGAACATATTAACCAAAAAGTTGAAAAAATGTGTCAGCAATCTGAAGATTTTTCAGTTCGCGTACCACAAGTCATGCAGCGCCGTATCTATATGATAGCGAAACAAAACCCCCTCAACAATGCCAAAGAAATGAAAGAAATGGAGCGTATGGTGACTGAAAAACCCATCGCATTTTTTGAATCTTGGACGCAAATGGCTTGGCAAGCGCTCGTTGCGCAGCAAAATATTGGGCAATTAATGTTTTCAAATTGTATGAAATTAAGCTTGGGTCAACCGATTTCATTGCAAAACTTCTTTTATGCTGTTAACCAAGAAGCGCTGCATGTTTTGGAAAAAGGGATGCATCCTATCTATAGCCGCGTGGCCGCTAATGCCAAACGTTTAAGCTAAGTTTTACTTTTTTCAACCAAACCCAATAATTTTTTATTGGGTTTTTTATTTTTATAAGTTTTTGATGTCAAAAAAACTGGTACGCCCAGCGGGACTTGAACCCACGTCGGTCGCTTAGGAGGCAACTGCTCTATCCAGTTAAGCTATAGGCGTAAAGGCCTGCTATTTTATCATATTAAATCGTAAATGCTTAGTGTCCGCTGATACTTTTTAAGCGTTTTGTTGCTGATTTTGTAGGTTCGCAGTTTGGCAATTCATAGTATAATAGTGGGCTAAAGACGAACCGCAATAAAGGCAATCCATGGCATTTGTACACTTTGGTATTCACACCGAATTTTCTATCACTGACTCGATTGTACGCATCAAAGCGCTGGTCAAAGCTGCCAAAGCCGACAACCAACTGGCGCTTGCTATTAGTGATTTATCAAACCTGTATGCCACGGTCAAATTTTATAAAGCTTGTTTGGATGCCGGTATCAAGCCGATTATTGGCTCTGAAGTATGGCTTGAAAATGATAGTACGACAGTAACGCTACTTGCCAGCAACCAAATCGGCTACAAGAATTTGACCAATATCGTGTCAAAAGGCTTTGTCGATGGTCAAATAATGGGCAAACCGATTATTCAGCGTGACTGGATTTTTGAGCGCAGTGAAGGGGTGATTGTGCTGTTCACCGAAAAATCAGACGTCGGTCAAGCCATGTTATCAGGTCACCCAGAAAAAGCCGATAGCCTACTACAACAATGGCAAACTACATTTGCCGATCGTGTCTATTTTGCCATTAAACGCACCCAGCGTGCCAACGAAGACCGTTTTATCGAGCAAGCCATTCGCATGTCCAATGCCTTTGATGTGCCTATCATTGCCCATAATGACGTGCGTTTTTTGACAGAAGATGATTTTGAAGCGCATGAAGCACGGGTGTGTATCGCCAATTCGCAAGTGCTTGCCGACCCCAATCGCCCACGTGATTATTCCTCTGAGCAGTATTTAAAAACCCAAGATGAGATGACTGCCCTGTTTAGTGACATGCCAGCGGTGATTGATAACACCTTGGATTTGGCAAAACGCTGTAACGTCATTATTCCTATGGGTCATCACGATTTACCCGAATTTCCCATTCCCGAAGGCGATACCATTGAAACCTTTTTCCGACGCACCGCCCAAGAAGGTCTAGAAAAACGCCTTGAAAAACTCTACCCCATCGAAAAACGCGACGGCAGCTGGGTAGAAAAACGCAAGCCGTATGATGCGCGTTTGGAGTTTGAACTCACGACGATTTTGAATATGGGTTTCCCCGGCTATTTCTTAATCGTGATGGATTTTATCCGCTGGTCAAAAGCCAATGATGTGCCTGTAGGTCCCGGTCGTGGCTCAGGCGCGGGGTCTTTAGTGGCGTATTCGCTCAATATCACTGACTTAGACCCGCTAGAATATGACCTACTGTTTGAAAGGTTTTTGAACCCCGAGCGGGTATCCATGCCAGACTTTGATGTCGATTTTTGTATCGAAGGGCGCGACCGCGTCATTGATTATGTGGCGCAAAAATACGGACGAGAAGCGGTATCCCAAATCATCACCTTTGGTACGATGGCGGCAAAAGCGGTGGTGCGTGATGTCGCGCGCGTTCAAGGTAAGTCGTATGGTCTTGCTGATAAAATCTCCAAACTTATCCCGAAAACCCCAGGTATTTCGCTGGCTGAAGCGGTTGAAGCCGAACCGCAACTCAAAGATTTGCTTAACAATCCTGACAATATGGATTATGAAGATGCCAATGAGATTTGGGAAATGGCGGTACGGCTCGAAGGGATTACCCGTGGCGTTGGTAAACATGCCGGGGGCGTACTTATCGCGCCGACCAAAATTACCGATTATAGCGCAATCTATTGTGATGAAGAGGGTCATCCCGTCAGTCAGTTTGATAAAGACGATGTGGAAGCAGTTGGCTTGGTAAAATTTGACTTTCTGGGTCTACGAAACCTAACGGTAATTAATGCGGCAGTAAAAAATATCAATGCACGCCGCGCTAAAGAGCAACAGCCACCGCTTGATCTTGAGACTTTACCCTTAGACGATAAACCCACCTACTCCCTGCTACAAGATGCCCATACCACCGCTGTATTCCAGCTTGAAAGTACCGGCATGAAAAAATATTTGGCCAAGCTTAAACCGACCAATATTGAAGACGTTATCGCCATGTGTGCGCTGTACCGCCCAGGTCCACTCGATGCCGGGATGGTCGATATGTACATTGACCGTAAACACGGCCGCGAAGAGGTCATCTATGACCATGACCGACTTGAGCCGATACTGGAAAATACCTATGGGGTGATTGTCTATCAAGAACAGGTGATGCAAATCTCGCAAGCGATGGCAGGCTATAGTCTAGGCGGTGCCGATATGCTACGCCGCGCGATGGGTAAGAAAAAACCCGAAGAAATGGCAAAGCAGCGCAGTATTTTTGTTGAAGGGGCAATTGATCAGGGCATCGATGATAAACTTGCAGGTGGCGTGTTTGATTTGATGGAAAAATTTGCCGGCTACGGGTTTAACAAATCACACTCAGCGGCATACGGCGTGTTAGCCTATCAAACCGCCTATTTAAAACACTACTACCCTGCCGAATTTATGGCGGCGGTCATTACCTCCGACATGAATAATACCGATGGTGTGGTGTTTTTTATCAATGATTGCCGCGAAAATTTTGGTTTAAAAGTAGAAAACCCTAGCGTTAACCACTCCAATTGGGCGTTTGTGCCGATTAACCCGACGACCATTGTGTATGGGTTAGGCGGTATCAAAGGTGTCGGTGAAGGTGCCGTAGAGTCTATCGTGGAAGCGCGAAACGCGGGCGGTGAGTTTACCGATTTGTATGATTTTTGCCGCCGTGTTGACACGCGAAAAGTCAATAAACGCACCCTTGAAGCATTGGTTAAAGCAGGCTGTTTTGATAGTTTTGCGCCAAAATTACGACCTGATTTGCCTGCGGATGAAGCTTATCACATCCGTGGCGCGTTACTTGCCGAATTGCCAAAAGCGGTACAAGCAGCCGAGCAACAGCGTAGCAATGACAGCCTAGGGATGATTGATTTATTTAGCGATATACAAGAGGTCACTGCGCCACCCCCATTGCCCCGTGAGCCTGTCTGGACAGATGCTGAACGCTTAAAAGGCGAAAAAGACACGCTAGGACTTTATCTGACCGGTCACCCGATTGATAGTTATCGCGATGAGTTAAAACGCTATACGCCAAAGACATTAGGCGATTTAAGCGAAACCAGCTATGGCGAAACCGTATTTTTTGCAGGCTTGATACTCGATGTGGCAAACTTTGGTAATCGCTCAGTGATTACCTTAGATGACGGTACAGGTCGTATCGAAGTGAGTTGTTATGCCGAGCGCTTTGCCCGCGTCAAAGACAAGCTTAAAGTGGAAACCGTGGTGATCATCGACGGCTCTATTCGTGAACGCGATGGCACGTTTTATGCCAGCCTACAAGATGTAATGACCTTAACCGATGCGCGCAAACGCTGGCTCAAAAAAATCAGCATCAAAATCGCAGGTCATGATATGGCATTGTTTGAACAGATACAGCAATTGTTAGCGACCGCCAATCACTCAACAATTCACTATTTATCGCATCAGTTTAATCACCCGGCCGACAATGCCCAATTTGCGGACAGTCAGCCCGCCAATGCATTGGCTCAATCAGGTCAATTAGGGGTGCCGATTAACCTATGTGTGTATAACGACTATGCGATTGCCCATCTTAATATGCCAACGCATTGGCAAATTGTGCCGACAGAAGAGAATTTTGGCAAACTCAAAAGCTTGGTCAATGAAGAAGATTTGCATTTACATTTTAGTTAGTGCCTGATTTTGGTGAATTTGGTCGATAAACCCACCCTGCGATAAACGTTTGTATCCCTTAAACTGACTTTCATCAAAGTTTTGATAAAATTCAATGAGATATGGGCTAAAATAAGCCAATCAGATTTAATCAATGATGTTTTATTCAATGCCCCATCAACAGGAAACTCTCATGACTCAGCCCTCCCATATCAACTTGCCCCAGTTTGAAGAATTAAGAGCGTTACTTGACGAAGATTTTGTCGATTTGATGCATACTTATATGCAAGATAGCTTACAACGTTTATCGGAAATGGAGACAGCTTATGCCACCTTAGACAACCGTTTGGGGTATAATGCAGCGCACGGCTTAAAAGGCGCTAGCTCTAACCTTGGCGCTACCGAGCTGACCGAACTTTGTTATAAACTGCAAGAAATCTGCCGCACGGGTCATATCCACCAACATGAACAATTGATTGAAGAAATCAAAGCGGAATGCCATGCAGTGAATGACCAAATACAATCGCTTATTGCGTAACGACTGACTAAAATTTGACAACCCATGGTAACGACTGACACTAACGCTTCTCCGCAACCCTTCTCAACCCTTGCGGCATTTTTAGCCGGTATTCGCATTGTGATGGTAAATACCACCTTGCCTGCCAATATCGGCTCTGCCGCCCGCGCCATGCACACCATGGGTCTAACACAGCTCACGGTGGTGGCGCCTAAACTACCGATTGACGAAGATGCCTATGCCCATGCGGCAGGTGCCAAAGCCATTTTAGACGCTGTGACCATTTGCGACACCCTTGAGCAAGCCTTGCAAGATTGCCACTGGGTGATTGCTACCAGTAGTCGCCAACGCCATATTCCAAGACCCGTATTATCGCCCCGACAAGCGGCTGAATTGATGGTCACTAATTTTCAAAACCTTGACGATTTAATGACAGACTCTGCGCATCGCAATTGGCAACTCGCCATTGTGTTTGGTCGTGAAGATCGCGGTTTGACCAATGAAGAGCTGCAATTGGCTGACTACCATATTCAAATTCCTGCCAATCCGCAGTATGGGGTGTTAAATGTGGCGGCTGCGGTTCAAGTGATTGCCAGTGTTTTTTACGAAACCGCCGAATTGGCATTAACGGCAAAAACGGCGGCTGAAAAATCCATTGATTTGACTTTTCGCCAGCAGTGGGATGAGCCACCTATCTCAAATGAGCAGCGTTTACAGCTAGAAAATAGGCTGTTGGCATTGCTGGAGAATTTAGAAATTTACAATCCCGCCCAATCTAAAGTGATGCCTCAG
The DNA here is from genome assembly GCF_032014955.1 of Moraxella sp. CTOTU47724. Classification (NCBI taxonomy): domain Bacteria; kingdom Pseudomonadati; phylum Pseudomonadota; class Gammaproteobacteria; order Moraxellales; family Moraxellaceae; genus Moraxella; species Moraxella sp. CTOTU47724. Next base: position 19,003 of record NZ_DALZSV010000026.1, on the reverse strand, counting down.
CGTATTAATCGACTTCTTAGTAGATTACAGCTTGATATCAAAGAATATCAGTTACTGCAAGCCACCATCGCAAAATTACTTAAATCCTAAGCTTGTTTAAAATTTTCAAGCAATTGATGAGTTCGTGATATCATAATCACTTAAAATTTTTATAAAATCGGTAGTCAGTATGTTGTCCGTCATCCAAAATTTATCCAAAAAAACCCAGACCATCAAAGCAGAATTACAAGAGGACATCCAAGCGGTGTTTGACCGTGACCCTGCGGCACGTAACACGCTTGAAGTGCTGTTGACTTATCCTGGCGTCCATGCGCTATTGATTCACCGCGTCGCCCACAGTATGTGGCAACACAATAACAAAGGCTTGGCACGGTTTGTATCCTTTGGCAATCGATTTTTGACCGGGATTGAGATTCATCCTGCAGCAAAAATTGGGCGGCGATTCTTTATTGACCATGGCATGGGCGTGGTCATTGGTGAAACCGCTGAAATCGGTGATGACGTCACCTTGTATCACGGCGTCACGCTCGGTGGGGTATCATTAAGTGAAGGCAAACGCCATCCCACCCTGGAAGATGGCGTGGTTGTCGGTGCAGGTGCCAAAGTATTAGGCGGATTTACCGTGGGTAAATATGCCAAAATCGGCTCTAATGCTGTCGTGGTCAAAGAAGTGCCTGCCGGTGCGACCATGGTAGGCGGCGCGGCGCGTTTGATTCATGATAAAGCCAAAGCGGAGCAAATGGGGCTTGATAGCTTGGCAAATAATGGGGTCACCCCAACTGACGACTATATCGAAAAAACCGTCATCAAAAAAACAACCGATGCTGAGCAGATGAAAGCGGTTGAACAAACCTCCATCAATACCTCTGCTACCAATGAGGATGATTGCAATAAAATTAAGTTAGAGCAAGCGGGCGTTTTTCATCAATATGGCATTGACCCAAACACCCAAGACCCTGTGGCAATGACTTTTATCAAAATGCTCGAGCACATTCGCCAGTCTGAAGCGCGCCTTGATGAATTGCAAAGTGCGATGTGCAAATTGGATCCAAATTTCTGCAAAAAACACTATACCAAACTTGATGTGCGTGATTTGGATGCCGTCGATCCGCAATTTTTTATGGAAGATGAATTGTAAGATAAATTCCACCCGATGATAAATATGACAGATTATTGGGTGACGGCTTAGGTGATGAGCTTAAAAAGACTGAGGCGTTGGCGTAGGTTTAAGTAAAAATTGGTTGCTTCGTTTGGTGGTTTGCAAATCCGCTAATACCTGATCTTGCCAACTCGTTTCTGCACCCGTCAAAGTCACATCCGGTTTGACGCCTACGCCATCAATTTTGTCGCCTTTACTTGAGTAATAATGCGCGACCGTTAGCTTTACCGCTTCGTTATCATTGATGGGTACAATGCTTTGGATAGAGCCTTTACCATAACTGGTTTCGCCATACACCTTAGCTCGTTGGTTGTTTTGTAGCGTACTGGCTAATACTTCAGCCGCCGAAGCAGAATAACGATTTTGCAACACCACCAACGGTAAATCGGCAAACTGGGCTTTGCCGTGGGTGCGCATCACCTCTTGTATGCCCTGGCGATTTTTAATCTGCACCACCACTTTATCGTTCATAAATAAGCTTGCGATATCATTGGCAGCTGACAACACGCCACCTGGGTTATTGCGCAAATCGAGTACCAGCACGTTAAACGGCTGATTTAATTTGGTGAGCGCCATTAAAAATTGCTGCTGAGTATTGTTTTGAAACACAGGGATTTGCACCACCGCAACACCATTAATGATGTTGGCACTCATGGCTTGTTGTTGTACCAAGGTTCTTTGCACCACCACCAGATGTTTACGACGACCTTTATCCGAGACTAACAAGCGAGCCGTTGTCCCTGCGATGCCTGTCAGCAGCTGATCGACATCTTGTGGGGTTCGCGTGCTGTCCAGCTTATTATCATTGATTTGATGCAAATAATTGCCGCGCTGAATACCCGCTTTTGCAGCAGGCGAGTTGGGCAGCACATCATCAAACACCCAGCTATCTACATCGGCATGAAAACTCACACTCACACCAATACTACCAATATCGCCTTCGGTAAATAACCTTAAGTTTTCAAACGCGTTTGCATCCAGATATTCAGAATAAGGATCGAGACCAGCTAAAGTGCCTGCCATCGCATTGGCAAACAGGGATTCATCATCGACATTCGTCACATAGTTTTGACGGATGATATCAATCATTTTGACAAATTTTTCGACTGTGACGGGTGATACCGCCTCCAACGCCACTTGCTGGATTTGCCCAGAAGCTGGCGCGATGGGCTGAGTGTCTAGGTTTGGCTGAGTAGCTGGATTAGTCACCATAGGCGTGGTTGACGTAATATCCACTTCCCCGCCATCGTCAGCGCCGTCATCCGTCGAATTATCATAATCAGCGCCATCTGGTACAGCATTAGGTGCATTCACCGCACTAACGGGCACGGCAGTAGGATTAGTACTCGCAATCGCCTGAGTGATTGCAGGTGTTAATGCCGTTTTATTAGTTTTTGCAGAAACTGAGGTAGCAGATTTGGCAGGTGGTTTGACAGGCGAACTGACAGTCGGTCGGCTAGCAGCATGACTCAATGAACCTATCCCCCACAATGCCAGAACGATAACGTGTCTTTTAAAAGTAGGGTTAAATAGGGGTTTGAGACGCTGCGTTACCATAGGATAGTTGTACCCATTAACTGTTAGTTTGCTACGATTAAGCTTTCACCTGTCATTTCGGCAGGTTTGGCAAGGTTCATTAAGTCCAATAGTGTTGGCGCCACATCTGATAGCTTACCACCTGTGCGAATGTGGACGTTATCAGGCGCTTGCTCATTGACATAAATAAATGGTACTAGCTCTGTGGTGTGCTGGGTGTGTACCTGTCCGCTATCATAATCTTGCATTTGTTCAACATTGCCATGGTCAGCGGTAATCAGCAAATGCCCGTGATTGGCAATCACGCAATCAGCAATGGTTTTCACACAGTTATCTAACGTTTCGACGGCTTTGACAGCGGCATCGAACACACCTGTATGCCCTACCATGTCACCATTGGCATAATTCACAATCAGTACATCATACGTACCGGAATTGATGGCATCGGTCAATTTTTCAGTGACTTCTGGCGCACTCATTTCAGGTTGTAAATCATAAGTAGCAACCGCAGGCGAGTTGACCAAAATACGCTGCTCCCCTTCAAACTCTGCTTCGCGCCCACCACTAAAAAAGAAAGTCACGTGGGCGTATTTTTCCGTTTCAGCAATGCGCAATTGGGTTTTGCCTTGCGCTTGCAAATACTCGCCCAATGTGTTGGTTAGCGATGTCGGTTCAAAGGCAATACTGGTTACGCCATTGTTTTGTAATTCATCGGAATATTTGGTCAGCATCACAAATTTTGACAGCGTTGGCAGCTTCTCACGCGTAAAGCCATCAAAATCAGCTGATATGAGTGCTTGGCTGATTTCACGGGCGCGGTCGGCACGAAAATTCATAAAAATCACACTGTCATTGTCTTGGATAGTACCAAAGTCAGCGTTTTGGTTAGCATAACGCACCCAAGTCGGTTTGACGAACTCATCACTTTCACCTGCGCCATACGCTGCGCTAATCGCTTCAGCACCTGACTGCACCACCCGTTCTGCTTTGGCTTGGGTCAGCAAATCATACGCTTGCTGTACCCGATCCCAGCGTTTATCCCGATCCATCGCAAAGTAGCGACCAATAAGACTGACCAAATAAGCCGTGCCCTCATATCGCTCATTAAGCGTGGCAAGCGCTTGTTGTAATTGTGCGACATAATTGTCCGCACTTTTAGGCGGCGTATCACGCCCGTCCAAAAATGTATGGATAAAGACCTGCTTTGCACCCTGCTGCAATGCCAGCTCCACCATCGCGACAATATGATCTTGATGCGAATGAACTCCCCCATCGGATAACAATCCCATGATATGCACATTGGCTTGTCGGTTATTGGCAAGCTTTACTGCTTCGGTTAATGCAGGGTTGCTAAAAAATTGCTGTTCGCGGATTTCTTTGTGAATACGGGTAGAGTCTTGATACAAAATACGACCTGCACCCAAATTCATATGCCCGACTTCAGAGTTACCAAACTGCCCTGCGGGTAAACCCACGTCTTCACCTGACCCTGAAATCAACCCATGCGGATAATGCTGATACAAATAATCAAGGTTTGGGGTGTGCGCCGCGGCAATCGCATTATCACGCTGATCTTCGCGATGTCCAAAACCATCTAAAATCATCAACACATGGGGGATTTTTTTAACCGTCGATTGATGGGTAACCGAGTTAGACGCTTGATTCATTGTTGCCTCTAGAAAAGCTAAAATAAGGAAAATACGAAACTGGTATTAAAAAAATTTTGAAAATTATAGCATAGCTCGCTCCATCTCTTTAACCCAGATTTTGCGTCATTCTGTTAACTGCAAAGCCTGTTAAATGCTAAGCCTGTTAACTGCTAAGCAATATGATGAGAGCAAAAAACCTTGTGATGTGTGTTGACGATTTGAATGGTATTTTGACAGTCAAGTTTGATTAATTTAATCAATCATTGAATTAACGAGCGAGCTTTTGCATCATCCTAGGTAATCTGTTACAATGAGTGCATCTGGGGTATTCGCCAGTTTATGGTTTTACCTGAGCTGATAATTTATATAAGGGTATGCGTTCTTTTCACTTGTTGTGCAAGCCTGCATCCAGCTACGCTGCGATGATTCAGGAAGCCTTAAGAGTGGTTGCCATACCCACCCTGAACGTTACAGTTCATGGGTTCACATAGACAGCGGTACTCTGGACCAAAATTTAATAAAAAAACCATCTAACCCAATTCGGCTAGATGGTTTTTTTTGCTCAGCCATTGATTAACTTAAAAAAATCAATTTTGCCAATAAAATCACCGTTAACACCCAAACCGCAGGGCTAACTTCTTTATAACGTCCACTCACCAATTTGGCAATGGTATAGGTGATAAAACCTAACGCAATCCCATCCGCGATTGAGAAAGTAAGCGGCGTCAATAGCAGCACTACCGCGACAGGTGATGCTTCGGTCAAGTCATCCCAATCAATCTCACGCAGCGTAAATAACATCAATACCGCGACATAAAAAATCGCCCCTGCCGTCGCATACGCAGGAATCATCCCAGCCAATGGCGCAAAAAATAACGCCAATAAAAATAACACACCCACCACAATAGCGGTCAAACCGGTGCGTCCACCTGCTGCCACGCCGGCTGTGCTCTCTACATAACTCGTTACCGATGAAGTCCCTAGCAATGACCCTGCCACAGCCGCCGTTGAGTCAGCAAACAAAGCTTTACCTAGATTCGGGATTTGACCATCGGTAGACATTAACCCAGCTTTTTTAGTCACGCCAATTAATGTGCCTGATGTATCAAATAACACCACAAATAAAAAGGCAAAAATCACGCTAACCATACTCACATCAAGCGCACCTGCAATGTCTAATTGCATAAAGGTCGGTGCAATCGACGGCGGCATTGACACAATCCCTGAGTAATGGGTTTCCCCTGCCAACAAGCTAATCACCGTCACAATCAAAATTGACAACATCACTGCCGCAGGGACTTTACGCTGCACAAATACGACAATCAGAAAAAAGCTTAAAATCGCCATCGCAGGACCAAAATCAGTGAGTTTGCCCATGGTCACAAATGTGGCAGGACTCGCTACAATGATGCCTGAGCTTTTAAGCGCAATAAACGCTAAAAACGCCCCAATCCCTGCCACGATACCTTGTTTAAGGGTATAGGGAATGGCGTTGATAATCCATTCGCGCAGTTTAAAGGCACTAATCAGCACAAAGAGCAAGCCTGAAATAAACACCGCGCCCAATGCCACTTGCCAGCTTTTACCCATCCCCAAGACGACGGTAAAGGTAAAAAACGCATTTAGACCCATGCCAGGTGCCAATGCCACGGGCAAACGCGCAATCAATCCCATCAAAAAACAGCCCAGCGCTGAGGCTAGACACGTCGCCACAAATACGGCCCCTTTATCCATCCCGGCTTTTGCCAGCATGTCGGGATTGACAAAGATAATATAAGCCATGGTCAAAAAGGTTGTCAGACCTGCCAGAATTTCAGTTTTTATCGTTGTATTGCGGCCATCTATGCCAAAATAGCGCTCGATTACATTCATCTATATTCACCCAATTTATTCATCCAATTTATGCGTCTAGGTTGCATGTGTATCCGTTGTGTAGACAACGCTTTTGTGCCCGTTTTCTGCCCCATTGTCATTCAACAACGCCCAAGAAAAACCCCCTATTTTACCCTAGAATACGCCAGCAACAAATAACTGATTAAAATAAACATAAAATAACTGGGAATTTTGAAGCCAATTTATTGCGCTGCTGCGTTATTGGGCAAAGGGTAAAAATTGGCGGTTGTAAGTGATGAGTTGCGGCGTGCCATTTTGCGTGTTATTTTGCGTATTGACTGGTGCTGGCATGGGTGTCGCTGACACACCAGAAGCAGCCGCTGGGTCATTGTCAGCTTTGGGTAAAATCTTAGCGATTTGGCTATGCAAAAAAAGCTGCTTGTCGTCACTTTTGACGCTGACAACGACGTGAAAACTTTGACTTTGGGTGGATAACAGCTTGGCGATGCTTGCTTTGTTGCGCTCGTCAATCTGGGCAAAACTTGGTACTGCCCACAATTGAGTCAAGTTTTGCACCGCTAGGTTGTTTTCTCGGGCATTCGCCCAATTGATGATTGCTGTATCGTCGATTTGGTGGGTAGCCGCCACATTTGAAGCTGCGCTAGTGTCTTGCCCAGATTCTGGGGCGTCATCACTGTCCGAACGGTTTGAGCCTTGCGGATGGTTGCCACTGGTTGCGGTGGGTAAATTCACCAGTACGCTTAATAGTTCGGGCTTCACTGTGTTGATATTCATGGGCAGATAATATGGCACTGCGGTCAGATACGGCGCTAATTTTTGCAATGCTTCGCTATCCATACCGCGCACATATTGCAATTCATTGATTGAGATAAAAGTCTGGTTAGCGATACCCATCGCCATTTTTTTGCCCGTACTTTGATAATACGCTGCTTCTGCGCCACCGTCGGCACGGGTGTCACTGTCTGGGTCTTGCCAATCAAGCACCGCCATCGCAATATTGGGCGATAAGCCATTGGCTTGTAACAGCGCCTGAAAAAATGCCAGTGCCGTGTCATCTACTTTGCCATCGTGATACAGGTTGTTAATATTAAAACGGCTGGCATCATCGTCGATTTTAATACTGACCTTGGCTTGATTCAGGGTTTGCTCAGCTATGGGTTTTGCCCAAGCATCTGCTAAACTATCGACTTGGTTGACTTGGCTGTCTTGCGCAATCAAATTGGTCGCCATAGCTTCCCCTGCCAAGGCATATTCCCTAAGCTGCCCTTGACCTTTGGTCAGCTCAAATTCTCGAATCATCACTTTTTGATTGGCAAGCATACTGCCTGCCACGATGGTAATCGCCACCACCAACAACAAAATAGTCAGGAGTGCCATCCCTTGTTGCCCATGCCGATATGGCGGGTTTGCTATGGCAATATTTGCAAAAATTTTAGACGGAGTGCGGTTTGTTGGCATGGTGTATTTGCTAAAATTTGATTGAATTATGGGTTCGGTGCGTTTGGCGGTGTGTTTGGTAACGCAAATCGCCAAGTAATCGGCTCGCCTTGATAACTAAAATTAAGCTCGATGCCGCGTGGTAACTGCTGATAAGGCGTCAAATCTATCCTGTTTTGCAAATTGCCATTTTGATCTGTTGCGTTATCAGTCGGGTTGGGAATCGGATTGGTTGAAGCATTGGCTGTTTGATTGGTGTTTTTTTGCGCTTGTATTTGCTGTACCTTTTGCAGCGTGGCTTCATCTGGAAACACACTCACCGCGTCAGGCGTCAATGCTCGCCAGCTGGCATCCTTGATACCTGTCAATAACACACTGGTTGCAGGGGTTTCGTTGTTGTCGTCTAACTGGTAAAAACGCCGTTTAGTCAGCGTTTCCCCCGCCACCGAATATTGTATTTTTGCTAGCATAGGTGACGGCTGATAACGCGGATCGGGCGCGGCAAAACGGATAAAACTTATTTGTGACGCATTTAATACAAAGGTTGGCGTCATAGCGGAACTATTGGTCGATGCCGTATTATTGTCAGTCGCTGACAGGATTGGCACCGCCACATAATTGCTGGTTTGTGCCAAATCTTGCGACAGCTGTAAATAAGCATAATCAAGCTGTGATAATGATTTTTGATGTTGGTAGCCGCGCTCGCGACTTTTGGTCAGACTATCCATAATCTGCCATCCCGCTAATGCCAGCATCGCAAAAATCACCAACGCAATCATCATTTCGATTAAGGTAAAGCCTTGCTGGGATGTTTTATGCGGTGCCATTGCAGCAGAGCAATGAATAGAAAAAGGGCTCACGGCGTTGTCCCCATATCCTTTACCAGGACTGCATCGATATCCACCACGTCTTTTTTTGCGCTGCCATCGACAATAGGTGCCACGCGAATATGAATGGGTTGGACAAAGCCTTGACTGGTTTGTGTGGTTTGCGGTGAGATAACCACTTGCCACTGACGGCCTTGCGAGGTGATTTGCCGAGTATCGGATGCGGTGAGCCAAGTTTTTTGTACTCGTAATTCTGCCAGCGTGTTTTGCGCCACATAATAGCCAAAGGTTCGTGTTTTCATGTTATCCACGGATTGCACATAACTGCGACTGGCTTGGCTGGCCGATATCGCAACCACCGCCAAAATCGCTAACGCCACCATGACTTCAAGTAACGTAAATCCTTGCTGATACTGTCTGACAGCCAGTTTATTTGAGGTAGCCATGGTCATTTTGCCACCTCGATTGCCCCAGCTTGGTTGACGATGATGGGATTGCCAACCGCAAAGGTTTGTTTATCATCATTGGTTTTTTGGATGCTGATTTGTACCGGTGTCGCCTCGCCTGTCCCAAACCATACCACAGGCGGTGCTTCGCTGCCGCTTAACCAGTTGGCGGTGGGTTGGGTATTCTGGGCGGCTGTGGTATTAAATAGGTTATCCAGTGGGCGGATTTTGACATCAAGGTTGTCTGGCACATCCAGCGGTGGGATTTGTTTTTCTATCACCCATTGTGGTGGCGCAGGTTGCGAGGTTATGGCGGCATTGGCATTGCCAACAGCACTTTGAGAATAGGAAAAGGCGTTTTCTAATTTAACCACCACTAGCTGATTGGGCGTGTCATTTTGCGGCAGTTTGATTGCCAGCCCATACGGCTGCATGCGTTCTGTTGATAACAAGCGTACATAATCAAGATTACTGGTCAGACGCTCATAAAATGCTGTGTTTCTACGATTTTCACTACCGCCCACCGATAAACTCATCATCCCAGCAAAAATAGATAAAATGACGATGACCACCATGATTTCAATTAAGGTAAACCCTTGTTGCCCACCCCTCGCACTGGGTGCGGGCGTGAAAGTTTTACAAGACCGACCAAACAGCAATCGCATCGTTATGCACTCAGACAAAACAGGGATAGTTTATAAAGCTTAACCGGGGGTGATGATAGTTAACTAGTATTCTTTGACATCTACTATTTGACATTTATTATTTGACATTGCGCGTCGTCAGGCTTGAATCAGTCTGTGAATTTGCCGTATGAGTAGCAGCGTTTGATTGACTCGCCCCAGTAGGCGCATCAACTGATTGTACCGCAGCAGGGTATTGCTTGGGAATATCTAAAATATGCTGAACCAAGGCAAAACGTAAAGTATCGCGGCGACCGAGATAGCGTTGGTAAAAACTAGAATTCAGCAGTCCTGCACCGCCTTGACCCATCGCCCAAATGGTTGACAGATAGTCTCGGGTACTCATGCTACTGTGTAGCGATTGCAGGTATTCAGCCGTGGTATTGATTAATCGCTTCATGCGTTCACGGCGAATTTCATACAACTGCGAAAAAAGCTTATTAAGCCCTACGGCAGAATTGGCTAAGCGTTCTTCAATTTGGTTGAGTAATATGGCTTTTTGCGGATTGATCAGTTGAAACAGGGTAAGACGTGCCACACCTGCGGCAGGACAATCGCCGACTTCGCTTAGCGCAAGTAGTTGTTGCTCATGACGGATAATGATGCGTAAAAACAATTCATCTTTGCTGGTAAAATGCTTGTATAGCGTACCTTTGGCTAAGTCTAGCTGCTCGGCTAAACTATCTAGCGTGATATCACCTTCCCCAGACTCTAATAGCAACTGCTCGGCAACTGCCAATATGACTTCTTCACGATTTTTGAATTGTTGTTGACGACTCATTGATTACTCCATCAGTCTGTTCTAGTAGCCCCTATTGTTGACGAGACCCGTTACATCAACCCATCTACGCACAACTGTTAAATGATAAAAAATAAATGATAAAAAAATGCTTGCTTAATAACCTTGCATAGTAACTTTGCTTAATAACCTCGCATAGTAACCTAGCTTACTAATCTCGCATAGTAACTTTGCTTAGAAACATAGAAGCAAGGTTGTTACGTATGATACATGACTGATGAGTCATTGCCAAATGTTTTATCACATAAATTTTATTACCTACTTAATAAAGTATAAAGATTTGTTTAACTATTTTTAAGCATATTGATGTAGTAATGCGTCAAAATTTTGATGGGTTAAGCGCGCGAACTCAGCCACTGGCATGGCATAATGCTTGGCGAGAAAATCCGCCACATAGGGTACAAAAGCAGGTTCGTTAGATTTGCCGCGTTTGGGCACTGGCGCAAGGTATGGGCTGTCGGTTTCAATCAAAATGCGATCTTTAGGCAGTTTTTTCGCCACTGCTTGTAATTCAGTGGCATTTTTAAAGGTTACAATCCCTGATAAAGAAATATAAAAACCCAAGTCCAAGGCTTTTTTGGCGGTGTCATAATCTTCTGTAAAGCAATGAATAATGCCATGCTCGGCTTTTTCTGCTTTTAATAAATCCAACGTATCGTGTTTCGCCTCACGGGTATGGACGATAATGGGTTTTTTTAGCTGCTGGCTGGCATGAATATGACGGGCAAAGCTGGCTTTTTGTTCTATGCTATTTTCTGTTGACCAATAATAATCAAGCCCCGTCTCACCAATCGCCCAAACATGCGGCTGATTTGCCATTTCAACGAGTGTTTCAACCGTTGCACTCTTTAGCATGGCAATGTCTTCGCACGGATGCACGCCCACACTCATTCCTAACGTCAGCCCGTCAATTTTTGTATTGATAATCTTATAAATAGCATCGTATTCATCCAGCTCACACATAATCGCCATAATACGCTGCACATTGGCATCCTTGGCGGCTTGTAAGGCTTGACGGATATCACCTTGATATTTTTCTAAATCCAAACGGTTTAGATGGGCATGGGTATCGGTAAACATATCACTCTCTTTTTTTAATTGATTGACGCTTAAATAAGGCTGCGGCGCATAAATTCAATCAAATGCACCGTCAAAGCGTTAGTAAAAGCGTTAGTCATCGGGTAAAAATTCTTGCAGCACTTGGTTTAAAAATAAAAATCCTTGCGCTGTGCAGTGGATATGGTCACCGCTTAACTCAACCAAACCCCGATTGTGTAGTTGTATCAATTGCGGCTCAATGGCTGACCATGCCAAGCCTGTTCTCTGTGTCCAAAACTGTTTGGGTACGCCATTTTTTAGCCGCAGCCCATTCATCATAAATTCAAACGGTAAATCAGCAGGCTTGATGGCTTGCCAACCTATCGCCGACTGATTAACCCTATAATCTTTTGGTAAGCGAGATTTGCTAAACCGGTAAATGCCATCAGGTCGCGTGACTTTACCATGCGCGCCTGCCCCAATCGCCAAATAATCGCTAAATTGCCAATAGTTGAGATTATGCTGACTGGGCTGAAAATCTGCCTGCCTTGACCATGCGGACACTTCGTATTGCACAAACCCATTGGCTTTCAAAAGCTGAGCGCCTTGCTCAAAAATATCCACTAATATCTCGTCATCGGGCAAAATCGGCGTATTGCGATAAAACACGGTATTGGGCTCAATGGTAAGCTGATACCACGAAATATGCGAAATACCCAAATCAATCGCTTGCTGCAAATCGCTCAGGGCGTCTGCCAATGTCTGGTTGGGCAAGCCATGCATCAAGTCGACATTTAACTTTTTAAACCCTGCTTGCTGGGCATTGGCAATAGCTAAAAGCGCTTGCTGCGGGTTATGAATCCGCCCCAAGGCAGCAAGTTTTTGGGTTTGAAAACTTTGCACGCCAAGCGACAACCGATTGATACCGACCGCTAGATACTCATGAAATGGCGCATGCTCCACGGTGGCAGGATTGGCTTCCATGGTGATTTCACAGTCGTCAGTCAGTGTTAACTGAGCATTGATACCCGCAAAAAGCTGCCGATATTGCGCAATCGGCAGTAGCGATGGCGTGCCGCCCCCAATAAAAATGGTGGCAATCTTGCGCCCTTGTACCAAGCTTAACTGGGTTTTTAAATCGTCTAATAAGGCATCGACATAGCCTACAAAATCAATCGGTGTACGGCTCTCATGTGAGTTAAAATCACAATACGGGCATTTTTTTACACACCAAGGAATATGGATATAAAGCGATAAAGGGATAAGGTTTGGATTTGGCATTAATCAGTAACTAATTCATTTGATTGATAATTTAACACGCTATAGCCAATAATTTTTTGATGATAATCGTTACTATTTGGCTATACTTTAAAAAATAACAATGGTAGCATAGCCCAAACTTTTATTTTGATTTTATTTAATAATTTATCGCTATTTGTTTTGCTATTTTATTTATTCTCGAGGATTGTCATCATGTCATACACCCAAGCGCCTTATAAAAAAGTGCCATGTAAAAGGTGCCTTATAAAAAAGCGTCTTATAAAATAGGCATGCTAACTGCGTTCACCATCGCCCTATCTGCGTGTGGCGGCTCAGGTAGTGAGACTGTCGACAATGCCCTAAACGATGCCAATGATAGTTATAAAAACATTGCAACGGATGTCCGCGCTGCCTACAAAAAAGTCGAGGATAAATTAACCAATAAAGAAAAAAGCATGCCAGAGATTTTACAAAGTATCTTTTTGCCCGAAGACAGCTTAGATAATTTTTTGGACAAAATCACCCCAGAAGGCGGTAAAGGGGGGTTGTATGTTGGCTATTTTGTGGAAGACAACGACAACGAGCCCAATGATAGCGACTTGGGTGTGGTGTATTTTGATATTGGCAATGATTATGCTGCCTCGGTGTATGGTCAAATGAGCTATCAACAAAAAACTTGCCAAGACCCAAACATCTTAACCACAGAAAAAATCTCTATTAAAACTGACGAAGCGATCGGTGGTGTACTGTCTGGCACACTCGACCCAGCAGCAAAATTTGATAATACGGTCCTTAAATTTTTACAGTTTGACGAATTAAAAACCTCTGTGGCAGGCATGCCATTTAATGGTGATTATGATAGCAAGCGCGATTATTGGGATGGTCAATATAGTTATCAGGTGGGTGTCGATTTTGGCAAACAATTATCTGACAATAAAGACGGCTGTGATGTCAACTATACCTTAGGCGGCGATGGCGATTTTAAAGTATTACCACTCACGGCTACTGTCGGCAATTTAGGCGTTAATCTCATGGGGACAGGTAGTACCCTAAACCTCAATTGGGCTGCGCCTGCCAACACCGCTCGCACCCTTGTCACCCAAATCAACTTGGATAAAGCCACTGACCGCGGTATGGGTTTTGTACGCACCAACCAATTAACCTACGGCACTACTTTTACACCCTTTGTGGATGCCACTAAAGCCAATTATGCGTTTGTGGTACAGACCTTTGATGCCACCAATAAACTGACAGGCTATCAAGCCATGATTAAAGCGCTTTAAAATCTATTGTTGAAAAAAGCCTTTATCAAATTGTGGCGACATTTGATAAAGGCTTTTGTATGTTGATGCTATCACAATCAAACGCTAACTTTTTTGACCTGTTAATTTGCTGACCTGTTAAACAATAAATTAAACAATAAATTAAACAATAAAAAATCATGCCGCAAAATCTGTTAAACTGCCGCCTTTATTGAATTTTCAACGAATATTTGGTCATTACATGCTGTCAGCTATTGCTCGTCAAGACTTCAAACAATTATTTGTCTTGACCTTCCCTATTTTAATCACTCAGATTTGCCAGTCAGGGCTCGCCTTGGTCGATACCTTACTCGCAGGTCAAGTCTCTGCGCTAGATTTATCGGGCGTGGCCATCGGCGCGGGTATTTGGATGCCCACTTTTTTGCTGGCGGTTGGTATTTTGCTTGCCACCACGCCATTGATTGGAGAAGCGATTGGTCAGCAGCAACTACAAAAAGTGCCATTTATCACCCAACAATCGCTATGGCTGGCGCTTATCATCGGTATGATAGGGTTTGTAGCGGTCAATCAGCTGCATTATTTGTTTGATTGGATGAAGGTACCAAAGGATATTCAGCATATCGCCCAAAAATTCTTGTTTGGTATCTCTTTTGGGTTTCCTGCGGTCTGTCTATATACCTCACTGCGCTGCTACACCGAAAGCTTAAAACATCCCACCGTGGTCATGGTGATTAGCCTCATTGGTTTGATTTTAAATGTGCCGCTCAGCTATGCGTTTATTCATGGCGTCACCCTCGGCGATACTGCGCTGATTCCTGCCATGGGCGGTGCGGGCTGTGGTTTTGCCTCTGGGATTGCGTTATGGATAAATTTATTGATGTTGGTAAGCTATTTGACTTTGAGCCCCCAGTCAGATTTTGCCAATCAACGGTTTTTTGCCAATTTTGCCGGCATGGATTTTGCTCAGTTGCGTCAGCAATTATCGATTGGTATTCCCATTGGTATGTCGATTTTTTTTGAAGTGAGCGCGTTTAGTCTAGCTTCCATTATCATCAGCCCGCTGGGTGAAATCGCGGTGGCAAGCCATCAGGTCGCGTTGACGATTTCATCGCAGTTATTCATGTTCCCGTTTTCAGTCGCGATGGCGCTCACCATCATGGTGTCAAACCGCTATGGCGCCAAAGATTACCGAGAGCTTAAACGTATCAAGCTCATCGGCATTGCCGTAGCCACGTCATTTGCGGTGATTAGCATGTTGTTAACTGCCATTTTTCGGCAAACCCTGCCAACTTTCTTTAGTGAAAATCCGCAAGTGATTCAGCAAGCCGCGCTGTTATTATGGTTTGCCACCGTGTATCAGTTGTTTGATGCCTGGCAGGTCAATTTTGCGGGAATTTTGCGCGGTATGCAAGATACCACAGTGCCGATGTTCATCACCTTGTTTTGCTATTGGGTGGTGGCGATTCCGCTGGGTACCTATTTGGTGCGCCATACCGATATGGGGGCTAAGGGATTTTGGATCGCGCTAGTTGCAGCGCTGGGATTGGCGTCACTGCTGTTAGGAACGCGTTTATTACGTCAGCAAAAACGCTTAAAAGTGGCTTGGCTATAGAATAACCTAAAAAGAAAAACAATCGACAATGATTAAAAAGTCGCTTAGGCTATTTATTGTAGGTTATTTTTTATAGGTCATGGGTTGATGACCATGTTTGGTTTATTCAACCGATGATTTTTATAGCGATTTTAAATTAAAAATAAAGTAAAAAAGGGCGAACTAACGCCCTTTTTTATCGTTCATGAAAGTTTGTTAATTAAAGTTTTCGCCAGTGAAGATGCCATCAAATAGCACACTGGTTAAATAACGCTCACCACTGTCTGGCAGAATAACCACAATGGTTTTGCCTTGCATCTCAGGGCGGTTTGCTAGTTGATACGTCGCCTGCAGCGCTGCACCGCAAGAGATACCGCATAAAATACCTTCTTGGGTCATCGCCCGTCTTGCCCATGCAATCGCATCATCGCCAGTTACTGTGATGACTTCATCAAGCAAATCAAGCGCAAGATTTTTTGGGATAAAGTTGGCGCCAATCCCTTGGATTTTATGGGGGCCTGGGGTGATGGGCTTGCCTTCACGCGTTTGGGTAATAATCGGTGATTCCGCAGGCTCAACCGCGACGGTATAAAGCGGCTGATTTTTGATTTGTTTAAAATAACGGGCGATACCCGAAATCGTCCCGCCTGTACCCACGCCTGCCACTAGCGCATCGACCTTACCCGCGGTGGCATTAAAAATCTCAGGTGCGGTGGTTTTGACATGGGTGTCTGGGTTGGCAGGGTTATCAAACTGTTGCGGCAAAAAGTATTCGCCAGGATGGTTGTCATGGATTTCTTGCGCAGCTTCCACCGCGCCTTTCATACCTAGCGAAGGCTCAGTAAGTACCAAGTGTGCGCCCAACGCAGCCAGCACTTTACGGCGCTCCATACTCATAGAGGCGGGCATGGTCAGCGTGATTTTATAGCCTTTGGCTGCTGCCACAAACGCCAGCGCAATCCCCGTGTTGCCACTGGTCGGCTCGATGATTTGCATACCTGGCTTTAATAACCCTGCTTGCTCGGCGGCTTGCACCATGCCCGCACCGATTCGGCATTTGACTGAAAACGCGGGGTTACGGCTTTCGATTTTGGCAAGCACGGTCACCCCCTGTGGCATGATATGATTAAGACGTACCAGCGGCGTGTTACCAATCGCATCAGCATTGTTGGCATATACCGCTGTGCCAAGGTTGGCGGGTGCGGAGTAGTGATCATCAGGTTGTTGTAGCATAGGTATTCCCTTTTTTTTGAGGTATTGTTGAATGATTTTACGGCAGTGATTTTGCGGTGTCTAACATCATTTGGTAAATTCCATATATCAAAAAGCGTTAACACCCGGGTCTATAATACAAGGCTGTAACACAAAGCTGTAACACAGTGCTATCAAAAGGTTTATCAAATGTTGATAGCCTGTCGATTAAACTCTCCTATTAAACTTTCCCATTAAACTTTATTATTAGCTTGGCGCTGTACTATGTTTAGCCAAGCTTGCATGGCTGGGGTCAGTGGTCGGTGTTTTCGCCATGCCATCACCATTTGCCAAGTCAAATTAGGCTGGACAAGCGGCAGGCAAACCAGCTGTTTGTCATCGAGTTTATCGGTATAATATTTGGGCAGTAGCGTCACCCCCATGTTTTTTTTCAACAATGTCGTCAATAGTTGCCATTGGTTGGTGTGGCAAATAATATTGGGCTCAAAGCCGAGTTTTTGGCACTCTTCGACAATCATTGAGGTGAATGACGAATGAGACGCAAACAACATCAACGACGCATTTTTTAAAGATTTTAAAGTCACTTGTTTGATGGTATTGCCCATATGCTGCCGGTGTGCCACCATCATAATGGGATAATCGCACACTGGGATACAATCAAAGCTATCTTCAATCGGTTGCATCAAGGTACACACATCAAGCGTATCATCGAGCAAGGCTTGTTTTAACGACTCTGCGCCATCTTCTAGCAACGACAGCTCAATATGGCGATGGGTTTGATAAAACTCAAAAATCGCATCGCTCAACAACTCACCCCCGAGTGGTGACAACCCTAGCCGCAGCTGCCCGCGATCCATGTGCTGATATTGTGTCACCGTCTGCTCAAGGTAGCCGACATGTTGCAGCACCGTCTGCGCCTGCTCATACACCAATGCGCCAATTTCGGTCAGCGCAATATCCCGCTTGCGGCTCATCAGTTGCTTATCAAAAAGCGCCACCCCTAGCGTATCTTCCAAATTAGAAATGGCTTTGGTGACGGTTGGCTGCGTCAAACTCAATGTATCGGCAGCATGAGAAAAGCCGCCAGTTTTCACCACCGTGATAAAGCATTGAAGTTGTTTTAAGGTCATCATGTTTTTGCAGTGCCCAAAATAGCTTTATAGATTTTACGCATAATTTTAAAAATATTATTCATATTTTTTGTTAATGGTTTTTTTATACTACATATCTTCATTGTTGATGACTTGTTTACCATGAAACGCGCTATGAATCTTTCGACTTTTCAGCAGCTATTACCCCATAAACTGGTGCCCCATAAACTGCTATCCCATAAAACAGACCCTATGTTACAAAAGCCACTGGTCAAAATTTTACTGCAAATCACCTTCATTGGTGTGGTATGGGGTGCGGCTGACATCCTAAAAAAATTATTCAGCCTCCCTATGTCATCTGGCATTGTGGGGCTGTTTTTGATGCTGGGATTGCTATTAACTGGGGTAATTAAACCCAACTGGGTCAATATCGGCGCGAAGTTTATCTTGGGTGAGTTGGTGCTGTTATTTATTCCGCTGATGATGTCGATTACCCAATATCAGCAGTTATTTTTTGCTCAAGGTTGGCAGCTGATGATTACCATTGTCGTGAGTACGGCACTGGTGATGCTGAGCTCTGCCATCACTTTTATGCTAGGCAATCGTGTTAAGCGCGCGTTGTATCGCCGCACGCACCATGCCCATCATTAATCATTAATCATTAATCATTAATCATACCAATCGTAATTTACTATGAATATTATCTCTATCGGCTGTTTAATCTGGACTATCTTGGCGTATGTTTTAGCAAAGCGGGTCTATGCCCGTTTCCCAAAATTTTGGCTCAATCCTGCCATCACAGTGGCGACGGTAACGATTATTTTGATGATTGTGCTTGGGATTTCTTACCAAACCTATTTTGCCGATACCGCTTGGATTGTGGAGTTGTTGGGCCCTGCCACCGTGGCATTTGCCATACCGATTTATCAGTATCGTCAATTGATTTACCGCTATGCTGCCGTGCTTGCGGTGTCGATTGTGGTGGGCATGTTGGTGGGTATTGCTAGCATCATGGTGTTTGCTAGCGTATTTAAATTTGATGCCACACTCACCTACAGTTTGATGGCACGGTCAATTTCTACCCCATTTGCGATTGATTTGGCGCAGCAGATTCATGGTTCAGCGGCGCTCGTGTCGCTATTTACTTTAATTACTGGGG